>CAIVKT010000001.1 GCA_903906615.1 uncultured Bacteroidota bacterium
ACTTCTACGTGGAAAAACAATACCAGATGGCCATCAATGCCTGGCAGGTAACCTTGCAGCTCAACCCCAATTACGCACTGGCCCGCAATGCCCTGGTAGTGATACAAAGAGAGATACAGCAGGCACAGCAACAGCAGGCGCAGGTAAAGCCTGCACAGGTGCAGCAGCCAAAGTGATGTGGTAAATTGATGTTTATGGAATATGCTATTAGTAGTGTTTTGCTGAAAGTGATGGTGGCTATTACGTTTATTGCCCTCAATTACCGGGTTGCCAATCGCAAGGCGATAGCCTTGCAGAGGCCAAAGCAAATATTAAAGAAGCTATAGAACTTTATTTGAGCACTATGGACAAAGATGAGATATCTATTGCCTTAGGAAAGATAATCATAATGCCAATGGATATTAATGTGTCCTGATCCATCTTTTTGATACAATGAGGGAAAGCCCATAAATTACCCTCTAAGGTTGTATAAATTGAGTCATTGAGCTATTGAGCCATTGCGCCATTTATTAAATTACCTTTGCACCCGCATGAAGCCCTTCGAACAATTAAGGATCATTTTCTTTGGTACGCCCGACTTTGCAGTTGCATCTTTGGATGCGCTGGTACAGGCAGGCGCTAATGTAGTTGCCGTTGTGACAGCGATAGATAAGCCAGCAGGGCGGGGGATGCAGTTGCAGGCATCTGCCGTAAAGCAATATGCTGTAGCAAACAACCTGCCAGTATTGCAACCTGAGAAAATGAAAGCCCCATCATTCATTGATGAGCTTAAAGCCCTTAATGCCGACCTGCAGGTTGTAGTCGCCTTTCGCATGATGCCGGAGGTGGTGTGGAGTATGCCGCCCATGGGTACTATAAATGTGCATGGTTCCTTATTGCCACAATACCGTGGCGCAGCGCCTATAAACTGGGCCATAATTAATGGCGAGGCAGAAACAGGCGTTACCACCTTCAAGCTGCAGCACCAGATAGACACAGGTGATATTTTATTGCAACAACATGTGCCCATCACCGCTGAAGATAATGCAGGCACTATGCACGATAAGCTGATGGCCGCAGGCGCATCGCTGCTGGTTACTACTGTTAAGGGCCTTGCTGCAAACAGCCTGCAAGAGATACCCCAGCAGGTAGACCCGCACGCTAAGCACGCCCCTAAAATTTTCAAAGAAGACACCGTCATCGCCTGGAACAGGCCAGCCATACAGGTTCAGAATTTCATCAGGGGCATGGCGCCATACCCGGCTGCCTGTACCATTTTGGGAGAGAAGTCGATAAAAATATTTTCCACCTCCTTCATCACGGAACACCACGTTTCTGATCCTGGTTCTTTTGAAACCGACCATGCTACTTTCCTTCGCTTTGCAGCACAAGACGGCTGGCTCTACATAAAAGAGCTACAGCAGGAAGGCAAGAAAAGGATGGATATTGTCTCTTTCCTTCGTGGCTTTAGAGGAAAATAAGGACACACAATGCCGCCCTTTAGGGTAGGGGTAGGCTTCAGAGGGTAGGCCACACACTTTAAGGTTTTAACTTTTGACTTTTCACTTAGAGAGAAAATACTGCACCGCCAGCGCATACCCTTCCATTCCCAGTCCACTTATAGAGCCTACACACTTAGCTGCGATAAAAGATGTTTTGCGGTAGTCTTCCCGTGCCAGTACATTAGATATGTGCACCTCCACTACGGGTATACTGATGACTGCTATCGCATCGGCAAGGGCTATGCTGGTATGTGTGTATGCGCCCGCATTGAGTATGATGCCCTGGACCTTGCCCATGCAGCTATGCAGGTAATTGATCAGTTCGCCCTCCACATTGCTCTGGAAGCAGTGTAGTTCCACCTGCGGAAATCGTTCCTTTAGCCCTGCAAAATATTGCTCAAAGCTTTGGTTCCCATATATATGCGGTTCGCGGGTGCCCAGCAGATTAAGGTTGGGGCCATTAACTATAGCCAGTTGTAGCATGCCGCAAGATACTAAAACAACCCAAATCAAATCTCAAGTGCCAAATCCCAAAATCCAAATACCAACCCTTCTACAAAAAAGTGGGGCCCTTCTGCTGGGTCTTGCTCATTATTAATTAGCTTATGCTGATAGTATTGGTTTGGTTACTTTTGCTGCGATCTAAGAGAAGCCCCTTTAGGGGTTAGGGGTTTGGTTCCCCTTTAGGGGTTAGGGTTTCAGTTTTTTATGTGGCAGGCATACTTAAAAGGATTTAAAGCATACTTACAGTTGGAGCGCTCCATGTCCGACAACACCATTGAGGCATACCTGCACGATGTGGTTATGCTGCGCGATCATGTGACCGATGTTTTTCCCGGTGTGGCGGTAGAATCCCTGCAACTGGAACACTTGCAATCCCTGCTTGCGGCGATCAACGAGCTGGAGCTATCAGTGGCCACCCAGGCGAGGGTACTGAGCGGGGTTAAATCTTTCTTTCGTTACCTGCTACTGGAGGAAGTCATCAAAAGAGATCCTACTGAATTGCTGGATGCCCCCAAGTTGCGGCGTGCCTTGCCCCATGTGCTTAGCCTGGCCGAGATAGACCTGCTCTTCGCTGCCATAGACCACAGCAAGCCGGAGGGCGTGCGCAACCATGCCATGCTGGAAACTATGTATAGCTGCGGGCTGCGGGTGAGCGAGCTCATCAGCCTGCATATCTCTAACCTGTATCTCGATGTCGGTTTTGTGAAAGTGATCGGTAAGGGCAATAAAGAGCGGCTGGTACCCATAGGGGAGGAGGCAGTAAAGCAAATCAACCTATACCGTGATAACATCAGGGTAATGATGGATATTAAAAAAGGCCATGAGGATATACTGTTCCTCAACCGCAGAGGGGCTATGCTCACACG
>CAIVKT010000002.1 GCA_903906615.1 uncultured Bacteroidota bacterium
CGGGAACAAAATGTAGAAGAACAGCTCGATGGAGATCGTCCAGCCGGGGGCGTTAAGTGTTAGCGGATAGCCATGAAAGAATGACTGTATAAAAAGGCTGCTGTATGCTATTTGGCGAACGAAATTCGCAGGCAAAGGATAGGTGTGCAAAAAAACGGGTAGACAAACACAAAGGAAGAGTGCAAACAGGTATAGTGGCACAATGCGGGCAATGCGCCTTCTGGCATAGTCAACATAATTGATGCTCCTCTCGTGGTGTGCAATAAATAATACGAAACCCGACAACACAAAGAAATAGCTCACCGCCAGGTTGCCGCTTTGAAATAAATGCGGAGCTCTGTCGAACGGGAAACTGGTGCGCCCGTAGTGGTGAATAAAAACCATAACAGCAGCAATTGCACGTGTAGACGTAAGGGCTTTGATGTGTTGTGCCATCAGGTACAATAGTAAATGAAATTTGTAAATTCTTTGCTATTTATTGGTTTTTAACGGCAACAACAGCATTTGCTATTTTATTTCGGCTGTGTTTCATTGTTTACGATCAGTATATTTATAGCCATATTCTGATTACAATGAACATCACACTACAACCCATTGCTGCTACTACCAACACGCGCAAAGAAATAACAGACGACCTGTGGGGCAATGTGATCACAGAAATAGCCCTGGCCGATCATGTACCCACGGAGGCTTTTGCAGGCATAGAACTCTTCTCTCACCTCGAGATCATATTCTATTTTGATAAAGTCCCAGATGATACTATCGTTTATTCGGTCAGGCCGAGGGGCAATACTGCTTATCCGCTCATGGGTATCTTTTGCCAGCGCAAGAAAGACAGGCCCAATAAGCTGGGGCTGTGTACCGTGCAATTGCTGGCTCATAATGGCCGCAGCATCACCGTTAAGGGCCTGGATGCCATTGACGGCACCCCTGTGCTGGATATAAAGCCGGTATTCAACGAATTTCAGCCCAAGGGCGCTATTACGCAGCCTGAATGGGTCGCTGACCTGATGAAAAATTACTGGGAATAACGGTAATAAAGGCATTGGGTATAAGTTTTCAGCACATCAGCTATCAACAAACAAATGAAATGAGTATATTTGTATTAGCCAATACCTGATACAGAGAATGCAATTAGCACAGAGATTAAATTCTATTACTGAGCCCCAGACAATAAAGATGGCTAAGCTGAGCCGCGAATTAAAAGCCAAAGGAATAAATGTTGTAGACCTTAGCCTCGGCGAGCCTGACTTCAAAACACCCGAACATATCTGCAATGCTGCCGTTAAGGCCATGAACGATGGGTTTACAAAATACCCGCCAGTTGCGGGCTTTCCTGATCTGCTGGAGGCCATTACCATAAAGCTGAAAAGAGACAACAACCTCGACTATGCCACCAACGAGGTAATGGTATCAACCGGCGCCAAGCAGTCGTTGTACAACGCTATATACAGTATTGTAGACCCCGGAGATGAGGTGCTGATACCTACACCATTCTGGGTTACTTATGCCTCGCAAGTACAGATGGCAGGCGGAGTGGTGAAGTACATTAACTGTGGCATTGAAGCCGACTTTAAGCTGACACCGGCACAACTGGAAGCCAGCATTACCGCGCATACCAAGCTATTTATTTATTCATCGCCCTGCAACCCTACAGGCAGCTTTTATTCTAAAGAGGAGTTGGCAGGCCTGGCCGAAGTTTTTAAGCGGCATCCGCAAGTGATGATCATTAGCGATGAGATATACGAGTACATCAATTTCACAGGCCGCCACGAAAGCATAGCCCAGTTCGATGAGATAAAGGATAGGGTAGTGGTCATTAACGGTATGTCGAAGGGGTTTGCGATGACGGGCTGGCGGCTGGGCTATATGGCCGGGCCAAGGGAGATCATACAGGCCTGCGAAAAGCTACAGGGTCAAAGCACATCGGGCGCTAACTCCATCACGCAAAAAGCATCTGTAACAGCATTGCTCAGTGACCTGGCACCTACTTATAAAATGGTAGAAGCCTTTAAAGAGCGCCGCGACTATGTGATACCCGCCCTCAAAAAAATGCCCGGCGTAAAGTGCAATAACCCTGAAGGCGCATTCTATGCCTTCCCCGATATTAGCTCTTTCTTCGGCAAAAGCTATGGCGAGTACACCATCAATAACGACCTGGATATGAGCATGTTCCTGCTCAATGAAGCGCATGTAGCGACCGTATGTGGCAGCGCATTCGGCGATGGCAATTGTATCCGCTTATCTACTGCCAATTCTATGACCAATCTGAGAGAAGCTATGGAACGGATCGCAGCTGCGTTGCTGAAGCTTGGTTAAAGGTTTATTTTCGATAATTATTGGGATGGAATTTGGAATTTGCTTCTTGGGATTTGGAATTTACTATGGTCTCACGTTAAGCGTTGGCCCTCCCTTGGGTAAAGTTACCGGCAATGCAGACTGCCATTTGTTGGCTATCGGTATCAAGGCAGTATACATGCTGTCGAGGTCACCGGGGTTGCTTTTGTACCAGTCCAGGCTTTCGGCAAATTCTTCTTCGGTAATGTGGTAGTGGGCCAGTATATCTTTGTAATAGACGGCAAGTGAGTCCATATTCTTGGCTCCCTGCTGCTTGTGCAGGCTGTCCTTTACCACCGCGCTGTATGATTCTGCAACGCTGATGTCGAGCAATATTTTCTGCATCTCTTTTGGCGGCAAATGATCGGAGTCTCCTTTATTATTGCAGGAGCTTACACATGCCGACATGGCTAGAGCTGTTAATAAAATATAGTTACTGAGTTTGTGTACGCGCATTAATATAGTGGTTGAGCTATCTGAGAAGGTTGTATTTCGCTGCATTCGGCACATCAAGGGCATCCAGCATAGTTATATATTGTCCACGCTCCGACTTTTGTGCGCCGGAGAGCAGGTGCAAAAATTCATCGCCCTTGGCGTTGAATACAAACTGGATAAGTATGGAGCTGGGGTTTTCCCTGTTCACATTGTATAGCTTCCTGATGTTGGTGAGTATGCGGGTACGGGCCTCATTAGGCTTTGCTGTCATGCTGTCCAGCCCTTCGCGGTGCATCGTATACCAGAAGGACCGCACATCAGCATACCTGTTATTGAGCAGCTCATCCACTATCCAATACCTGTTGTGTGTGCTCTCTACTGCCTTCCAGCCACTCACGCCCTTGCCATCGGGGGCGTTATTCACAATGTTCTGCGCTTTTTTGAGGTAGGGGGTGCCACCTTCGGGCGAGAAACTATCGTAGTCAAGCGCCAGCACCAGGTAGCAGTAGTAGGCAACCACCGCAGATAGATTGGAGGACATGGGGTCAGTACCTGATACCTGGTTGTCATCAAAGTGCAGAGTGTTGTTTTGCGCAAAATGAAAGGAGAAATCCTTATCCACATAATCGATGAGCTTGGAGGTATAGCCCGAATTATATACCGGGCGGGCAGCCTGTATGCTCAGGGTGGCGCTGTAGGCATCTATGTCCCCGTTCACATTATTCCCGGTAAGGTTGATGAATATGTTGCAGTCAATTTTTTCGGCAGTGGCAAAATCATCATTGGTCCATTTATGCGAATTTACAAGGTCGGTTATAGCAGCCTGCATCCCTGTGAACACCTGCGCGTCCACGCCCGTTATCTTATCGTGCCGCACGGTCACCTTGCAGTTGAATTCCTGCGCCTGTGCACATATGCAGCAGGTGAGGAGCAATAGTATACTAAGCAGTCTTTTCCGCATGTCTTAATTCTATTATTTGGTCTGCAATGGCTACTGCTACTGCTGCCTTGCTTTGCAGAGGCAGCGATACGGTGTTGTGCAGGCTTACAAAAGTTACTTTATTGGTATCATGCCCGAAGCCGGCACCTTCATCTTTCAGCGAGTTCAGCACGATCAGGTCTGCGTTCTTGTTCTTCAGCTTTTCGGTGGCGTGTTCCAGCTCATTATTGGTTTCCAGTGCAAACCCTATTAACGTTTGTTCCGGCTTTTTTATTTTGCCAAGCGCAGCCAGTATATCAGTCGTCTTCGTCAGCGCTAAAGTAAGGTCCTGTTCTTTCTTCTTTATTTTCTCGGTGGCTTGCTCCTGTGGCCGGTAGTCGGCTACGGCGGCTGCCAGTACAGCTATCTGTGCATCTTTAAATGCGGCTACGGCAGCAGTATACATTTGCTGCGCGCTTTCTACCGCTATAGTGTTGATGCCCGCATGGTAAGTGCGCTCGTGCGATGGGCCCAGTACCAGTGTCACCTGTGCGCCCTTATCGGCCAGCGCCTCGGCTATGGCAATGCCCATTTTGCCGGTGGAGAAATTGCTGATAAAACGCACAGGGTCTATGCGCTCATAAGTAGGCCCGGCTGTTACAAGGGCTTTTATGCCCTTTAATGGTTTGTTCTCTTCTGATAAATAAGCTGCTATGTGCCCTGCAATATCCTCAGGCTCGGCCATACGGCCTTCGCCCACCAGGCCGCTGGCCAGCTCGCCATGCGCTACGGGTATGATGTGGTTGCCATAGCTGCGTACCTTACTTATGTTCTGTTGTGTAGACTTGTGTATCCACATATCCTCATCCATAGCCGGGGCTATGAATACCGGGCAGCGGGCGGAGAGGTATACTGCGCACACTATATTATCACACAGGCCATTGGCCAGCTTACCGAGTGTATTGGCGCTGCAAGGGGCTATGATCATGGCATCTGCCCACAGGCCCAGGGCCACATGGTTGTTCCAGTTGGCCCCATCGCTTACGCTGGCCAGCACGGGGTGCTTAGATACAGTGGCAAGTGATAGTGGTGTTACAAAGTCAGCGGCAGCCGCAGTCATTAACACCTTCACCTCGGCGCCTGCTTTTACCAGCGAGCGCACCAGTTGTGGCGTTTTGTAGGCTGCTATGCTGCCGGTAACGGCTAATATGATCTTTTTATCTTGTAAAGACATGCTGTTGAAAACTAATGCAATTTACAAAGAATGATCGAGTATTATAAACAGCCGTGGCCTATATATGTTGGCTTTTTGTTTTTTTAACATAATTTCGCTTACCTTAGATTTTATATCGTTACTATTTGAAACCACTCCTGCTTATTATATTACCCCTTTTGCTGCTCGCCGGTACCTTGCAGGCTCAGACTGCCACCCCAAAGGCTGTAGTGCCGGATGTTTACTTCATCAACACCAATATTGTCAATGATATAGAGTCTATACCTACTGTGGGCTTCGAGAAATTCTTCCTCGGCAAAAACCGGCTCTATAGCTGGGTTGCAGACCTTGATTACCAGATCCATTACAGCAACCAGTTTGGCGTAGCCAGGCCGCATAGCGATATGATCAGCATAGGCGTATACCAGGGGCCGGGCGTGCGTGGCGGGCTGAACATATACAGCCATAGGCACCGCAAGCACTGGCTCAATTACTGTGAGCCGTCCCTTGCCCTTAAATATCTTTGGTACGACAGCCTGCAGGTGAATACAGGCCACTCTACGCAGGACCAGGGCTACCGGATACAATCAGAGAAATGCGTGGCTGTAGTGCCGCAGTTTGTAATAGGCGCCAAGCATGTGAACAAGTTCTTTTGTGCCGATTTTTTTATAGGCGTGCAACTGCCGGTAAAATTCCGTGATAAAACCATCTACTACGAACAGAACAACAACGGCGTAGAGAATACGAATGTACCCTACAAAAGCAATGTGGTTGGTGTGTTGCCCGGCGCAGTGCTGGGCATCAAACTTGGCTATATTAGAGCCACAAAGCACAAGGCAGCGTAAATAGCTGCTCTATTTGAACACATCTTCTTTCTCGTATTTGCCGATCCTTTTTTTGCGGAATATGAACAGGTAAGTCATCCAATGAAATAATAACCCTGTACCCCATACTTCCATAATGAATAATGCAGTATTCCTATCTGAAGAGATAAATGATATAGTATTTACAATAACGTACGTGATGAAGTGGTAATTGAGTCCGGCATAGCCACCACTGGCCTCATCTTTCTGGCTTATAAGAAAAGCGCTTAAAAAGATTGCAGCCATATAAGCTATAAACCACCACGCGCTTGCATCATGTGATATTGCATAGTAAAGACCAAGCCTTCGACACCTATAGCATCAATAAGCGCGGGCTTGAGGGCCACAATAATGCGGCCTAAGCGGAAGAGCGGTATTTCAAAAGGGTTTTGCAAGAATGGTGTTCGTTTTTAAATA
>CAIVKT010000003.1 GCA_903906615.1 uncultured Bacteroidota bacterium
GAGTGGTGTATGCCTGCTCACCTCATCGCGAAGAAGATCCCCGGTGGAGATGTGCTGTAGCTTGTAGTTGGTTACAATATTTTCGGATTGGGTGCCTTTGCCGCTGCCCGGAGGTCCGAATAACACTAAATTAAACATGTAGATTTTCTTTTGACCCCGCAAAAATAACCATACTTGGCAAATAACAAGTAACTATTTAAAAGGGGTGCGTATATAGTGTTATATGAGGGTCTGCCGGGGTGTTATTATGCCTTTTTGATCTTTTTGAGCAGCAATTGGAGGGTTTTCTCATCAATAAGCGTGCTGTCGCCGGGGGCAAGGCCCTCGATATTGATATTGCCGATGGCATACCTTATTAAACGAAGGGTGGGGAAGCCCACTGCCGCGGTCATTTTGCGCACCTGCCTGTTCTTGCCTTCGGCGATGGTGAGGGATAGCCACGAGGTAGGTATGTTCATGCGAAAGCGAACAGGCGGATAGCGCTCGCTTACCTGCGGATCATCAAGCAATATTTCTGCGCTTGCTTTTTTTGTGGTGTATTGTTTGCCATCCACATTTATCGCCACCCCGTTTTGTAATTGCTTTATTGCCTGCTCGGTGAGCAATCCTTCTACCTGCACAAGGTAAGTGCGCGGATGCGCGAATGTAGGATCGAGCATAGTGTGTGTAAGTGACTTATCGTTGGTGAGGATAAGCAATCCTTCGCTGTCATAATCGAGGCGGCCTACCGGATAAATATCTTTGGAAATGCCCCTGAAATAATGGGCAAGCGTTCTTTTTTCTCCCTCGGCGGTAAATTGCGAAAGCACCTGGTAGGGCTTATGAAAAATGTGATACTCGTGCATAGAAAAAGTTTGACCTCGTGAAAGCTGCGCCGGCAGGGCGTTTGAGCAGGGGCAAAAAAAAGTCCGGCAAGGTTGTGGGCTGCCGGACTATTATAAAGGATGGGTTAGTAAGCACAATCCTTACCACAATATTAAAAAGAATTTTTTCTACTAAAAAAATTATTTTTATTTTTTTTCAAAACAGGCAAAAGAAATTGACACCTTATCCACATGTTGGTGTTGGTGGGAGTGAACATATTTTGCGCTGTAGTGAAACAAGTGGGTGAAGTATTGCGCTGAAACTTTTGCTGTGCTGTGCAAAGAATAATGAAGCAGGCTACCAGTCCTTTTCCATTTTCACAGGTGTGCCCTTTTCTTTCTTCAGCTTATCCTGCAATTCTTTTTCTTTCTGCTGCAAGGCATCCAGCAACTGGTCTGCCTTTTGCTGGGATATCTTGCTGGGCTGGCCCTGTGGCTGCTGGTCCTGCTTGTCTTTATCGTCCTTTTGGTCTTTGTTTTGCTGGTCTTTATCCTGCTTCTTGTCCTGGTCTTTTTTGTCCTGGTCTTTTTTCTGGTCTTGCTTGTTCTGGTCTTTCTTCTGATCCTGCTTTTTATCTTTATTCTTGTCTTTATCTTTCTGCTGTTGCTTCTTCAGCATCTCTTCGGCATAAGAGAGGTTGTATTTGGCATCAACATCCTGCGGGTTATTGCGCAGGGTATTTTTATAAGCATTTACAGCATCCTCCCATTTCTGCTGCGACATATAGGTGTTGCCAATGTTGTAGTTGGCTGCGGCTTTGCCTGTTTTATCCTTGCTGATCTTGGCTGTGGCCTCCATTACCTTGCGGGACGAATCGTAGAGCTTCTGCTGGTACAGCGAGTTGCCGAAATTGAAAAGTCCCGGTGTGTTGTTGGGGTCTTTGGCCAGCGCCTTTTGGTAATCAATGGCTGCTTCCTTGTACTTCTGCTGCTCGTACAGGCTATTGCCCTTTTGCAGGAACATGTTTGTTTGCGCCGATGCCATGTTGGCTATCCCAAACACTAATAGGAGCATTGCCGTAGTCTTTGCCACCATTACGGCGTTTTTTTTGTTCTTGGCGCTGATACTCGTGCCCGGCAGCAGCCACTCTATAAGCAGCAGCAGGAAGCCCACAAAGAGGAAGTATTGGTAGTAGCTGGTAAAGTCGGTGAATATAACCGAGCCAAGGCTTTTTTGCTCCATGCCTTCCAGCTCGCCGGTAAGTTTATCGGCAACGGCATCGGTGTTTTGCAGGAGGCTATAGGTGCCATGGCCTGCGGTGGCGATAGCGCGCATCTCGTCTTCATTGAGCTTGCTCACTACAGGGTTGCCATTCTCATCCAGCTTCACGGCTTTTGTTTGCGGATCGTATAGGGTAGCGCCCTGGGGCGAGCCTATGCCTACGGTATGTACAATAACACCATTCTCGGCAGCTTCTTTTGTTTTTTCAATCGCCGTTTCGTCATGGTCTTCGCCATCGGAGATGATGATGAGGGATTTGTACTTACGTTCGTTCTGGGAGAAGGACTTCATGGCCATATCTATGGCATCGCCTATCACAGTGCCTTGCGTAGGCACCATATCAGGAGATACGCCCTGCAATACCATCTTTACAGCGCTGTAATCAACAGTAAGCGGCACCTGCAGGTAAGACTTGCCAGCGAATACGATAAGGGCCAGGCGGTCGTTCTGCATTTTCTCGGTCATGCGCATGATGAGTTGCTTGGCGCGGGTAAGCCTGTCCGGCTGCACATCCTGTGCCAGCATACTCTTGCTCACATCCAGGGCTATGACCACATCCACTCCCTTGCGCTGCACTTTTTCGCTTTTATCGCCTGTGCGCAAGTTGGCAAGCCCCATAATTATAGAGAACAGCCCTATGGAAAGTAAAATGAATTTTAGCGTGGCGCGGCCCGGTATATAACCTTGTAGCTGCCCTGCAACGATCTTTTCATCGCCCAGCTTGCGTATCTTTTTTTTGCGCCACAACACCACTGCGATGAATAACACGACAAGCAGCGGCAGCAAGCCAAGGGCATATAAATAGCTTATGTGTTGGAATTCGAACATATAGTAATACTAAACAGCAAATTTAGTCGGCTGCGGCATTAATGCAATGATAATAAAAATGATTTTGAATTTTTTTAACAGAAGGTATGGGATCATGGGACGATCTTCTTCGGCTTTTTCTGTTTTGGCGTTGTATCATCTACGCCTATGAGTATGCTCCAGGCTTCGAGGCCCTCTACACGCTCGCATATGAGCTTGATGATGCCGGTGATGGGTATGAACAGGAACATACCCGGTATACCCCACAGGAACTCGCCTACGATCACTGCCACAATGGTGATAAAGGGGTTCATCTTGACCCTGCCGCCCACGATGCGGGGGAAGAGGATATTGGAATCGAGCAGGTGAACGATGAATAGGCCGGCGCCTGCCTCTAATGCTATGCCGGGGGTGCTATTGGCAATAGTGACCAGCACACAGATAACTATAGAAGTGTAGATGCCCAGGTAAGGGATGATATTGAGCACGGCTGCCATGAGCCCTAGCAACACCGCATACTGTATACCCATGATGGCGAACATGCTGCAATTGACGATGCTCAGCAGGACCATCTCTATAACCAGGCCTGCCACATACGAGTTGATCATGCTGCGGGTTTCGGTGATCACTTCGTTTACCTTCTCGCGGTGCATTGGATTGAACAGGTGGAGCACAAACTTCATGAGCAGCCTGCGGTGGTAGAGCATGAAGAAGGTGAAAATGAGCACAAAGATGAAGAGCAGCAGGATGCCCGCCATAGAGGTAAGGAGGTTGCTGATGGAGTGGGCTGTGGACTCTACCATGCTGTTCACCGACCTGTTGATGTAGACAGACTGCTGGCTGGTGGTGATGTGCATCTTGTAAGACAGCCA
>CAIVKT010000004.1 GCA_903906615.1 uncultured Bacteroidota bacterium
CTTGCTGTAATAAATATCAGAGAATACCGCCAGCCCGTCTTTTGAGTTATTGGAGGTGAAAGAGATATCGTCCAGGCCATACTTAGCCAGCTTCACATAGGCTGCGCTGTCTTTGCCAAATGCGCTGCTGCCTACATCTGCCTTAAATGATTCCCTCATCACAGCCGTCTTTTTAGGTTCGAATGCACCTGGAACGACAGCGGTATCGCCAATGGTCGGAGCATTGAGGCCACTCATTTCTTCATCTGCACTATTTGCCCACTTCACATTATCCACAAACCATGCGTTGCCGCAGGCATCAGGGTTAGGTATCACGTGCGGCTCCCCACCTCCTTTGCGGCCACCGCCCACAATGATGTACTTGGTATTGAGCATGTTCAGCACCTGCGCATTGAAGCCCTTGCTCATCTGCTTGTCTATGAGGTCCTGGTATATCTCCATTTTTGCCGGATGGTAGCCACCTACGCATTTGTGGAAGTATGCCTGTATGGCATCATTGTATGGGTCTTTGGTAAGGTCCAGCACACGGTAGTAAGGATCGGGGTCTTTCAATATCGCCTTGTCAACCTCCCTTGGCTGGAATACAGCATCATAATCAGAAGCCTCTACGTAGTTCTTGTCGCTGAGATAGTCTAATGAAACCGGGATGAGGTCTATAGCTATCAGCACACCGAGGCCCGCAATAAGCGGCATGAATTTGATCTTATCTTTAAGGAAAGCCCACAGCAAGGCTGCTGCGAATAATATATATGCGGCGCTCTTTAACCCGCTCACCATAGCAAGCGATGCACGGTCTTGTTTCAGCAGCTTCACCATATCAGGCTGCAACTGAGCATCGGAGCCGCCGGTAAAGTCGAAGAACAGGCTGCCACCAACTCCAAGAAGCAGGCACAACCCCGCGGTGATACCGGCAGCCATCTTCAGGTCGTTCCACATTTTGGGATCGCTTTTTCGGTTGATGAATTCCTGCACGCCCCATATACCCAGCATAGGGAACAGGAACTGAGGCACCACCAACGCCATAGATGGTGTGCGGAATTTATTGAGCATAGGGAGGTGATCGAACAAGAAGTAGTTGATGCCCTCCATGTTTTTGCCGCAGGAAAGTATAACGCAGATAACAGTTGCGCCCAGTATGCCCCACTTCAGTTGCGAGCGGACCACGATCATACCGAGTACAAAAAGGAAGCAGATGATAGCCCCAAAGTAAACAGGCCCACCCAGAAAGGGCTGAGGCCCCCAATACAGTGGTAATTCCTCAGCATTGCCGCCTATGGCTTCAAGGGTCTTGGGCGCTTTATCGGCTGGCTCGCTGGAGCCGCCACCATACAAGTAAGGTATCATGATGCAGAAGGTTTCCCCTATGCCATTGCTCCACCTGAAGGCGTATTCTTTGTCGAGGCCGCCGTTGGTCTTACCTTTATCGTGGCCGGAAAGCTCACTGCCACCACCGCGCATCGTTTCCTTAGAGTATTCGCTGGTAGTAAGTATAGAACCCATACATGGCCCGGCACCTATGCCGCCAACTACAGCTGCTATGGCTGTGGATATAAAGAATTGTTTGAGCCTGCCTTCCTTCAACGCTACAAAGAACAGCGCGATCCCGAAGCAGACAAACATAATGAAGGAATAATAAATTACCTGGAAGTGGACATTACTGAATATAAGCGCGAGGAACACCCCCATTAACGCAGCCCCTACGAGCCACTTCTCTTTATAAATGAGGTAGAAGCCCGCCATGGCCGCCGGCAGGTAAGCGATAGTGAGCATCTTAGTGATGTGCCCCACCCCTATTATAATGGCATTGTAAGAGGAGAAAGCATACGCTATAGCCCCTACTGCACTGAGCCATTTATTAACGCCCAGTACCCGCAGCAGTATATAAAAGCATAGCATGGCAATAAAGAAATAACTGGCCGGCTGGCCTACTGCGAGCAGTATAGTTTGCAGGTGAGCAGTATAATTAACGTCTTTTGCAGATATGTAGGTAGTATAGCTGGGCATACCGCCAAACATACTGTTTGACCACAATACGTCCTTACCGGTAGAATCGTGGTAGGCCATACCCTCACGGGCCATACCCTGCCAGTTGAGGTTATCGTGCTGGCTCAGTTTCTTGCCTTGCAACTGTGGGTAGCAATAGGCCAGGGCCAGAACAATAAAGCCGACAATGATCAATATGTCTATCCTTAATTTTTTAAAGTCAATGTGCATAATGTGCTTTTTAGCGAAACAAAAATAAACCTTCTATCCACTAATAGAAATTAAATACCTAAAAAAGCAGGTATTTATTAACGCAAACATACGGCACAGCGTATTTCACAGAAGTTAAATAAGGTTAAGAATAGAAAATCAGTGTATACAGGTCAAATTGTATCATATGGTATTCGTATCTTTGAAGCCTAAACCCTTTAAAAGAAGTTTATGGGACTTGTATATGCAGATATAGAACTGATCAATGGTGAAGATATAGGATTGGCACGAAAATATGTAATAGGCGAAGAAGAAATAAAACGTATGAACGTAAAAATGCTTGTAGACACAGGCTCAATAATGCTGGCTATTAATGAAACCATACAGGAGCAAATGCAATTCCCGGTAGTTGAAAAGAGAAAAGGACAATTGGCCAATGGACATATAATAGAGTGTGATGTAGTATCAGCGGTAGAACTTAGATTCAAAAACCGACAGACATCATGCCGGGCTATGGTATTACCCGGCGATTCTGAGCCACTGCTCGGCGCTATACCTATGGAAGATATGGACGTATTAGTACATCCTCAAAGGCAGGAACTGATCGTACACCCGGACCATCCCTATTTTGCACAAATGACATTGAAATAACAGGCAGTTTAATTTACTTTTGCCACTCCTGAATAAGGCTGATCTCACATGCTCACAAAAGAATTATTGCTTAAGGCATACCGGTTGATGATGACCGCCCGCGCTATGGCGGATATCTATGATGCCAACAGGCCGATATGTAAATACGTACACAGCACATCGCGCGGGCACGAGGCTATACAACTGGCTACCGGCTTTTTATTACAGCCCTGCGATTTTGTAAGCCCTTACTACCGCGATGAGAGCCTGATGCTGGGGATGGGCTACCGCCCTTACGAAATGATGCTGCAACTGCTGGCCAAAGGCGGCGACCCGTTTACAGGCGGCAAGGCATATTATAATCACCCGAACATACGCAGAGAAGGCTACCCTACCATCATACACCAAAGCAGCGCCACGGGCATGCAGGTGATACCCACTACGGGCGTGGCGCAAGGCATACAATACCGCGAAAAACAAAAACTATCTGATTACCCCGTTCCTCCCGTTACTATTTGCTCCCTGGGCGATGGCAGCGTGACGGAGGGTGAAGTAAGTGAGGCATTCCAGTTTGCCGTATTAAAGCAACTGCCTATTGTGTACCTGGTGCAGGATAATGATTGGGGCATATCGGTGAGCAGTGATGAGGCACGCACTATGGATGCCTATGAATTTGCGGCAGGCTTTAAAGGCATGGAGCGTGTACGGGTGAATGGCAGCGACTTTGGCGAAAGCTACAACACCATGCAATACACCATGGACTGGGTGCGCAAGCACCGCAAGCCTATACTGGTACATGCCAAGGTGCCGTTGCTGGGCCACCACACATCGGGCGTGCGCAAAGAATGGTACCGCACACCGGAGGACCTTGCCAAGCACGCGCTGGACGACCCGGGACCAAAACTGCGCAAGCTGTTGCTGGAGCAACAATGGTTTACTACAGAAGAATTAGATAAAATAGAAGAAGACGAAAGAGTATACGCCCAAAGCGAATTTGACCTGGCAGTAGCCGCTGATGAGCCGGATCCCACACGTGTGGCAGACCACGTATATGTGCCTACCCCGGTGACGGAGGAAACCGGTGACAGATGCCCTGCAGGCCGCGAAAAGGTAGTAATGGTTGATGCGGCGCTACATGCTGTGGAAGAGCTATTACAAGACCATCCCGAAGCCCTGTTTTACGGGCAGGACGTGGGCAAGCGCCTGGGCGGTGTATTTCGTGAAGCGGCTACACTGGCTGATAAATTTGGCGACAACCGTGTATTCAACATGGCCATACAGGAGGCTTATATAGTAGGGTCTACTGCTGGCATGAACGCCGTGGGATTAAAGCCTATTGTAGAGGTGCAGTTTGCCGATTACATATATCCCGGCATCAACCAGTTGGTAACAGAGATCAGCAAATCGTGCTACCTGAGCGGGG
Organism: uncultured Bacteroidota bacterium; assembly: GCA_903906615.1. Taxonomy (GTDB): domain Bacteria; phylum Bacteroidota; class Bacteroidia; order Chitinophagales; family Chitinophagaceae; genus Nemorincola. The sequence continues at coordinate 4,247 of CAIVKT010000004.1, forward strand.
GCAAGTTCCCGGTGTCTATGATACTTCGTGTGCCTATAGGCGCGTATGGCGGCGGCGGCCCCTACCACAGCGGCAGCGTGGAAAGCACACTGGCTACTATAAAAGGAATAAAAATAGCCTACCCCAGCAATGCGGCAGATATAAAGGGCCTCATCAAAGCGGCCTTCCTGGATGGCAACCCGGTGGTGATGCTTGAACATAAAGGGTTGTACTGGAGCAAGGTGCCGGGTACCGAAGATGCCAAGACCATAGAACCTGCGCGCGACTATGTGCTACCCTTTGGTAAGGGTGCAGTGGCATTGGAACCCGCCGCAGAGTCGGTGGAGAATGGAGAGTCTATCTGTATCATTACTTATGGTATGGGCGTGCATTGGGCTAAGAATGCCGCAAAGCAATATCCCGGCCAGGTAGAGGTGATAGACATACGCACCATATACCCGCTGGATGAAGAACTGATCTACACGACGGTAAAGAAACATGGTAAGTGCATAGTGCTGACGGAAGAGCAGTTGCGTAACTCCTTTTGCGAAGCCCTTGCAGGCCGCATAGCACAAAACTGCTTTAAAGAGCTGGATGCGCCGGTACAAACCATAGGTGCGCTGGACCTGCCCGCAGTGCCTATGAACATAGCCCTGGAAGCGGCTATGCTGCCGAGCGCAGAGAAGGTGGCTGTGAGGATCGGGGAATTATTAGGTTGGTAAACATTTTTAATTAATACGAAGATGCTTTGCCTAAATGGGGAAAGCATCTTTCTTTTTTGACGGTAAATTCATTACTTTGGCTGCATAATATACCTTTATGAGGAAAACATTTGTATTAGCTGTATCCGGCATTTTATTTACTGCAGGTGTGTCGCAGGCGCAGGTATGCCATAATTTGTATCCCTGCGCCGAGTGCGCTGTGGCCGATAACAGCGGCAACGACCTGTATGGTTATGTGAATACCAATAAGAAAGATGCTGCTTTTAAAGCAGATAAGATCAATGAATACTCTGGCGGCATATGGGGCTATATACAGATCAAAGATGTAAAGGTGCCATCGCTGAACATACACCCTACTGCGGAGAACAAAAAAGTAGACCTTGACTACTCGCAATACATAGATGCAACACTGGCACTGCACAAAGGCATTGAGGGTATGGAAGCTACCTGGTGGGCGCGCCAGTGTAATAACCGCGAGGGCGCCCTGTACAATAAGAAGACAGACCTGGATACAAAAGTGGATGCCAATGTAGTACGCTACGGCAATGTGATGCACGACCTGGAGACAAAGAAATTCACGCTGGTGGAATATAACAACGACCAGTATAACGAAGTGGATTATGATGTGCTGCTGAAGAATTATGTGCTGCTGGAAAACGGCATTGTAAAGAACGATCACGACTACAAAGTGATGATCGATTTTTACAACAATATGCTGACCAAGTTTACCTACCAGGAAGACCCATTGCTGGACAACACCTCATTCGTCACCTTCTTTACCGCAGGCAATACAAGGTACATAGGCTACTTCAATATGATCAATGCCAAACTTGCCGGACATGTGGAGCAGGTGAAGATAGAGTACGAAAAAGA
>CAIVKT010000005.1 GCA_903906615.1 uncultured Bacteroidota bacterium
AAAAAAGCCAGCCTGAGAACAGGCCAGCCCCTATAAACCCTATCACCATGAAAACTTCTTTATGCTGTAAAGCGAATGTTCTTTCTGATAATTTTAACTTTTACAAAGATAATATGACTTTTATTTAAAACAAAAAATATTTCATCACTTTTTGTTGAAAGGATAATGATTCTTTAATAATGAATAAATGCCCTTGAATACCTGTTATTACTTCTTCTTTTTAGGGGAGAACATGGCCAGCATACGCTTCCCTTCCATTTTAGGCATTGATTCGAGTGCGCCATATTCGGCCATACGCTCGGCAAATTTCAGCAACAGGAGCTCACCACGTTCCTGGAACATGATAGCGCGGCCCTTGAACTGCACATAGCACTTCACCTTATTACCATCCTGCAGAAATTTCTCGGCATGCTTTGCTTTGAAATCAAAGTCGTGATCGTCCGTATTTGGCGTGAAGCGTATTTCCTTTACTTCAGATTGTTTTGCTTTTGCTTTCTGCTCCTTGTCTTTCTTCTTCTTTTCGTAAAGGAATTTCTTGTAGTCGATGATGCGGCACACAGGTGGTACTGCGTTTGGCGATATTTCCACAAGATCCACTTCTTTAGCTGCGGCCATCTTTATAGCCTCGGCAACAGGGTAGATACCGGGCTCTATATCGTCACCTATTACACGTACTTCCGGTGCGGTGATCTCGTTGTTCAAACGGTGTTCATTTTGTGGAACCCGTGGCCTGAAAAATGGTTTTGGTTTTGGTCTATTCTGCATTAATTGGTTTTAAAATATTGGCAAAAATAATCTATTTGTTTATCATTTGCACACTGGTATGGTAAATTTTCTGTAAACTGATTTTCCCCTGATCTACTTACGCTTGTGCTCGTTTATTAGTTTTAGCAGATCATGGGTAAATGTATCGAGGGTTACAGCGCCTTTATCGCCTTCGCCATGCTTGCGCACCGATACCATCTGCTCATTCATTTCTTTTTCGCCCACTACCAGCATGAATGGTGTCTTCATCAGCTCTGTATCGCGGATCTTGCGGCCTATTTTTTCATTGCGGTCATCTACTTCCACTGTGATATCAGCGCCCCTCAACTTTGCGGCTACTTTGTGGGCATATTCGCTGTATTTATCACTTATAGGCAGTACCTTAACTTGCAACGGAGCTAGCCACAGCGGCAGGTTGCCAGCGCAATGCTCCAGCAACACGGCTATAAAGCGCTCCATAGACCCGAATGGCGCGCGGTGTATCATTACCGGGCGTTTGCGGGTGTTGTCGCTGTCTACATACTCCAGGTCGAAGCGCTCGGGCAGGTTATAATCCACCTGTATGGTGCCCAGTTGCCATTTGCGGCCCAGAGCATCGCGTACCATGAAGTCGAGCTTGGGGCCATAGAAAGCCGCCTCGCCATATTCTATTACTGTTTTCAGCCCTTTCTCTGCGGCTGCTTCTATAATGGCTTGTTCGGCTATTTGCCAGTTCTCTTCGGTGCCTATGTATTTGCTGTGGTCTTCTTTATCGCGCAGGGAAATTTGTGCGGTGTACTCCGTGAAGCCAAGCGATTCAAATACATATAATACAAGGTCTATTACTTTTTTGAATTCTTCGTTCACCTGGTTGGGCATACAGAAGAGGTGGGCATCGTCTTGTGTGAAGCCACGTACGCGGGTAAGGCCATGCAGTTCGCCCGACTGCTCGTAGCGGTATACGGTGCCAAACTCGGCAAGGCGCAACGGGAGGTCCCTGTAGGAGCGGGGAAGCGCCCTGTATATCTCGCAATGGTGCGGGCAGTTCATGGGCTTCAGCATGAATTCCTCGCCTTCCTGCGGGGTAGTAATGGGGCGGAAACTATCCTTGCCATACTTCTCCCAGTGGCCGGAAGTAACATATAGTTGCTTGCTGCCAATGTGTGGTGTGATGACGGGCAGGTAGCCTGTTTCCAACTGTGCTTTTTGCAGGAAGTTCTGCAATCTTTCGCGGAGCATAGCGCCCTTGGGCAACCACAACGGAAGCCCGCTGCCTACACGCTCGGAGAAGGTAAACAGTTCCAGTTCTTTGCCCAGTTTGCGGTGGTCGCGTTTCTTGGCTTCTTCGAGCAGGGCAAGGTATTCGTCCAGTTCTTTTTGCGCAGGGAAAGTGATGCCGTAAACGCGGGTGAGCATTTTATTTTTTTCATCGCCGCGCCAGTAAGCGCCGGCAATGTTGGTAAGCTTCACCGCCTTGATAACGCCTGTGGCCGGGATATGCGGGCCACGGCAAAGGTCGGTGAAGTTGCCTTGTGTGTAAAAGGTAATGGTGCCATCGGCCAGGCCATCAAGCAGTTCCAGCTTGTACTGGTCGCCTTTTTCGGTGAAGTAAGCTATGGCCTTATCCTTGGCTACATCTTCTCTTTTATAGCCGCTGTTGGTCTTGGCCAGCTCCTTCATTTTGTCTTCTATCTTCTTCAGGTCGTCATCACTGATGGTGCGGTCGCCGAGGTCTATATCATAATAGAAGCCGTGCTCAATAGCAGGGCCTATACCGAACTTAACGCCGGGATATAATACTTCGAGCGCCTCGGCCATAAGGTGGGCAGAGGAATGCCAGAAAGTAGCTTTTGCATTTTTATCGTCCCACGTAAGCAGGCGTACAGAAGCATCATTTTGAATAGGGCGTGCAGTATCCCAAACCTCGCCATTGACCTCGGCGGCAAGCACTTTGCGGGCCAGGCCTTCACTTATAGACTTAGCAATATCAGCAGAAGAAGTTCCTGCTTCGTATTCCCTAACTGACCCATCGGGTAGTGTAATATGTATCATAATGCGGTAAAAATAGGTAACAAATGTACGAACAAAGAGGTATCAAAATAAAAGCCACCGGTTTAAGAGCAACCGGTGGCTAAATATGGCTGAATTATTTTAGAAATTTGTGTAGGTAACGTTGTATTTAAACGTGTCTGCCCGGTATATTGGCAAATAATCGAGTGTATCAGGCGGCGTTGTGGTATTGTCTATGATCCAGCCGGTGTGGTGGTTTGTAGTATCCGGGTACGATGTTATCGGTGGCAGCACCAGTGTATAAGAGAGTGTGAATGAACTCTGGCTGAAGTTGGTGACCGCGGCATTGTAAACAGCAGTTACCGGCAGCGATACAGAATCAAACTGGCGCTTCCATATGGTGTCTAATATAATTACAACTCTTGTATAGCCTGCTGTTGTATCCAGCACCCCATGTAAGGTATCGAGTACTAATGGAGATTGTTGCAGTGTATCGAACCTGAAAGCAAGCACAGAGTCTGATATGCCATAAAAGAAGTCGAAACCATTATACAAAGACAGATTGTTGAAGCTGTTGGAAAACTGCCATAAAAACGAAATAGAATCGGCATCTGATGCGTTACACTTTGTGCTGTTGCTAAATATCGCACCGTGGTAGCCGGAATCAAAAACAAGATAGTCATCCTGCCTGCATGCGGGTATCCAGTTCATATAATTGAGTACCGTATCACCACCGTTAGATAGCCTGACAGTAAGTGTACCGCTTGTTATTTTCCATTTACCGCTACGTAGCATGGATTCCCGTGTAGCAGTAGGTGTACCCGGTTTTTTATTACAAGCAGCGAATATGAGTAT
>CAIVKT010000006.1 GCA_903906615.1 uncultured Bacteroidota bacterium
AGCTTTCGTTTTCGGGAACCACATCCGAACGCAAGCGATGAAAATATGCCTATTGACCCTACTTTTATGTGGTATTGGTAATATAGGATTTGCACAGGTGACCGTTACACCTGCTACAGGTGGTACTACCATTTGTAGCAGCACAGCCCATACGGGTGGTACTGCTCCGGCATTCACTACGCTGGGTAATATTGTTATTACAGAAGGTACAAACGGTGACTTCGCAATTGGTTCGGATCAGTTGAAACTTACTGCACCTGCAGGATGGCAATTTTCTCTAACAGGCCCTACGGCGACTTCTACGGGTGCAGATATTACCTCAGTAACAGTGGTTCCTGGCGCTACTGTTGTTACCATTAATATAAATGTTGGCGGTACTGCAACACATGATGTGATCACCATATCCGGTTTACAAGTTCAACCATCAACACCTGCAAGTGCAGAGGGCTATATCTATGCCAGTTCAGTAACAGGTATCGCAGGCATTACATTGGGCACTACAGGTGCGGTAGGTTCGCCGGGTACCGACTTTGGTAACCTTGCCGTGATACCCGCGCCCATCAGTGGTCCTACGCAAGTGTGTACGGGATCCTCCATTACATTATCTGATGTTACACCGGGTGGTTCATGGACCAGCAGCAACGCTACAATCGCCACAGTAGGCGGCAGCACAGGTGTAGTTAACGGTGTAGGTACTACAGGTGGCACACCTACAATTACATACACAGTTGCGGGTTGTACTACTACTTATCCTATTGTTGTAAGCCCTTCTCCGCCTGCTATCACACGCCTGCACAACCTCTGTGCGTGGGGCGATACACTTTACATTGCTGATGCTGTAACTACAGGTACTTACAACAGTACACTGATCACTGTTTTAAATTCTCCAGGCACAGGCGACGGACTGATCACGACCTTCGCACCTGGCCTTGCAAGCATTACTTACACATTGCCTACAGGCTGCTCTGTAACACAAACAATTTCTGTAAACCCGCTGCCTGCGCCTATTACAGGTCCGGACAGTGTATGCGTAGGCTCTACTATTTTATTTGCTGATGACAGTGTACCGGGTACATGGAGCGCATCACCATCTGCAGTAGGTACGATCGTTGCTGCATCCGGCGTACTCACCGGCATATCTATGGGATGGGTAGATGTTACTTATACACTCGTGCCTACCGGTTGTAAAGCATATGACTCGGCTTATGTGAGCCCCCTGCCTTCGCCAATATATGATATGCATGACAGCCTGCAACTTTGCGCGCTGAGTATAGATACTTTATTGTCTGCTACAGGTGGCGGCACCTGGACGAGCCATGCTCCCGCGGTTGCGATCATTGATCCGGCAAGTGGCATCCTTACATCGGTAGCTTTCGGCACTGATACTGTTTTTTATACACTGGGCACCGGCTGTAATGTGCATGCAATAGTTACTGTTGATGCGTTGCCTGGTCCCATCACCGGCCCTACACAAGTGTGCGTAGGCGATTCCATCATGTTAACAGATACACCACCCGGTGGAGTATGGACCAGCGGCAACACAACCATTGCAACCATCGGTTCATCTACAGGTGAGGTTACCGGCATTGCGCCCGGCCCTGTCGTGATGACTTATACCATTATGCCCGGCGGCTGTACTGCCAGCTACATTATTACCGTCAATCCTTTGCCGTTGCCTATCACAGGCCGGACAGAATTTTGTTATGGCGATACGCTTGGAGCATTTGATGCCACGCCTTCAGGTACATGGAGCAGCAGCGATCCGATTACCATTGCATATATAGACCCCACAGGTGTTGTGTCTAATCCTGCAGGTTCATCGCCTGGTATTGATACTATTTATTACACCCTTTCTACGGGTTGCTTTGTTAGCGAAACTATTACAGTTGATGCCGTACCGGAACCTATAACCGGCACAGATTCTTTGTGCGTTGGCAGCACGGTTACACTTTTTGACCTCACCGGCGGCGGTACATGGAGCAGCAGCGATGCAGCTGTAGGTACCATTGATAGCGTTGGTGTATTTACAGGCATAGGTGCAGGGCCGGCTATTGATACTTACAGGGTGGGTAATTGCGCAGTGACTTATGACGTTACCGTTTATGCTATACCGGATTCCATCATGGGGCCTTTATCAGTTTGCGTAGGGCAGAGTATAACGCTTACTGATGCTTCATCAGGCGGCACCTGGACCAGCGGCGACCCGGCACATGCTACTGTCGGCTCTACCACGGGTGTGGTCACAGGTATCTCAACGGCTTCCGTGAATATCACCTATACAGGCCGTGGCGGATGCTTTACTTACGTCACGATCAATGTGGATGCACTTTCGCCTATAATGGGCCCGACTTCTGTATGTGTGGGCGACACCATAGTACTGACCGATTCAATAGTGGATGGTATATGGAGTCCACGTTTTCCTATAGTGACGCTTGTAGGCATAGATCGTGAAAGTACTTTTGTGATAGGCGATTTCCCTGGTAATGATACCATATACTACACACTGGCTTCCGGTTGTGTTGCCACCTATCCTATTACAGTAAATCCGCTCGCGCCTATTGTTGGTCCTTTCCCGCAGCAGGTATGTGTAGGATCTACTATTTCATTAACAGATGCAGTTGGCCCCGGTACCTGGAGTACCAGCGACCCTACCAAGGGTACTATAGATGGTGTGGGAATTCTTACAGGTATCGACTCCGGTGTGATCAATGTTACTTACACAGTAACTGCCACTGGTTGCCAGGCATTCTACCAGGTCACTATCAATCCGTTGCCGGGCCCTATACTGGGTGATTCTTTAATTTGTCAAGGTTCTGTTGAAACTTTGATTGACACCTTTGCTGGTGGAACATGGACCGTTGGCACAGGTACAACAACAGGTACAGGTGTTACCATAGTGGACAGTAGTGGAGTCCTTTATGCCAATTTCGCAAGTATTGATAGTATATTTTATACACTTCCTATCACAATGTGTAAAGTAAATTTTGAGATTACGGTCGACTCATTTGCTAATGTAATTGCCACAGGCGGCACAGGACAAATATGTCTAGGTGGCACGCTCAGCTTTATAGATTCTGTACCTGGTGGTGTCTGGACTACTACCAATTCCATTACAGGCTCAATATCTACAAGTGTTACCGGAGATTCTGTAACGTTCACCAGCCTCGAAGCAGGTGTCGACACTTTATATTATACATTAACGTATGGCGCATTAACATGCCCGGGATATTACCCGATCACAGTCAATCCATTACCTACAGCCATCTTTGGTGATAGCGTTATCTGTACAGGAGATACTGCTACGCTCTACGATACCCCGTATGTAGGTACCTGGAGCAGCAGGACGCTGACAGTGGCCAGCATTAATAATACCACCGGCCTGTACACGGGTACACTCACAGGCACAGTAGCGAAAGCCGATACCATCACCTTTACTATAAATGGTACGGGCTGTCTGACAACTACCGTGGTGACCATTAACCCAAGCCCGCTGCCCATACTCGGTGATACCAGTGTGTGCCTTGGGTTTAATATATTCCTTTACGATTCCACCCATCTTGGTGTGTGGAGTATTACGCCGCTTACCACGGCCACCATTAATCCGCTCACGGGCGAGGTGGGTGGCGTAGGTGTGGACACGGCTGTAGCTACCTACACATTGCCAACTACATGCTTCATCACACAGAATATATACGTGCGCCCTATACCTGTAGATACGGTCAATCACCCCGGACTGATTTGTAAGGGAGCTACAGATACGATCACTGTTACAGGCGCAGGCCCAGGGGGTACTTATTTCTGGTACCCGTCTACCGGCCTAAGCGCTACTACCGGCAGCACTGTATATGCCAATCCGCTTGTTACTACTACTTACTCTGTAGTGGGGACCAGTCAGTATGGCTGCTCGGACACGAGTGTGTTTACTGTGATCATAGACAGTGCGCTCAATCACCTGAAGATAGTGGGCAAGGACAGTATTTGTGATGGCCAGCTTGATACTCTTATTGCATCGGGACGTGTGCTTACTTACTTCAACTGGAAACCTAATTCGGGTATATCTGTTGCTCCTTACGATACTATTGTGGTAAGGATAGATTCTACAACTACCTACACAGCTGTGGCTATAGATGATATAGGTTGCCGCGATTCTGTTTCCTTCAAGGTTACAGTCAATCCGCTGCCATTGATATCTGTAACGCCTATACCGGCAATTATATGCCGTGGTACGCCGTTGCAATTAAATGCTACTACCTCTAACACGGATAATTCCACGACCAAGTTTGCATGGGCGCCAAACATCCTGATCTCCTGCGATACCTGCAATAACCCGATCGTAACTGATACGGTGAACCTGGTGTACCGTGTTACGGCTGTCAGCATCTATGGTTGTTACGACTCCAACCATGTGCAGGTCTCTGTGCTCGATACCAACTACAATACGGTGAGCAACGATACCAATATATGTGTGGGCGACAGCGCACAACTGATCGCATTCAGCCACAGCACGATCAGTAACCTGGACGTACCTACCTATACCTGGACACCTGCGACAGGGTTGAACGACGCTTACATATATAACCCTATTGCCTTGCCTGCAGTAACAACCACATACACAGTTTCTATAAGGGAGAACGCTTGTTTCACCAAAGACCTGGAAGTAACGGTATTTGTACAGCCTTACCCGGCGATCATTCTCACTACCAATGCGCTATCGCAACCGGTAGTGGCGGGTACGCCTACGCAGCTCACGGCTACTGTTACCAATACGCCGGTGCGAAGCTATATATGGACGCCGGATATCGCGCTCACCTGCGATACCTGTTATGACCCTGTGGCTACCCCTCCGGTGAATACCACGTACAAAGTGACGGTTACATCCATCTATGGCTGTACCTCCGCGGATTCTACTGCTATAGGCCTTACCTGCGACCAGAGCGAGGTGTTCATACCTAATTCGTTTACGCCAAACGGTGATGGGGTCAATGACAGGTTCTGGGTAAGCGCTAAGGGTATCAGCCTCATCAAGAACTTCTATGTATTCAACCGTTGGGGCCAGGTGGTATTTGAGGCGCATAATATTCCGCCAAATAATGCCGGCTACGGATGGGATGGTACATTCAAAGGACTGGTGCTGGAGCCTGATGTGTTTGTGTATACAGTAGATGCAGTATGTGAATTGGGAACAACGACCTTTAAATACAAAGGCGACATTTCCATAGTGAAGTAGTAAATTGTTAATTGTGATAAATAAGGAATGATGAAAAGATATTTAACCATATTATCTGCGGGTCTTTTGTTGAGCATCAGCAGCTATGGCCAGGACATTCACTTTTCCCAGTTTTATGAAAATGAGATATTTCATAATCCCGGGCTTACAGGTATATTCAGCGGCGATTATAAAGCAGGTATAGACTACCGTAGCCAGTGGGGTTCTGTAACCACTCCATTTACCACTACTATGGTGTCGGCAGAGACGCGTATACTGGTGGCCAGGGATATCGGTGATTATATCAGTTTTGGTTTTGCCCTGACCTATGATAAGGCAGGTTCTATCAGTTTTACCAGCGAGCAGGTTTATCCAGCCATAGCCTATAATAAGGCTTTGGGCGATCTGCACAACACTTATCTTTCGGTGGGCCTTACCGGTGGCTACATAGCCCGCTCGGTGGACATGACCCTGATGACCTTCAGCAGCCAGTATGTAAACAGCAGCTATAGCGCCAACAACCCTACCGG
>CAIVKT010000007.1 GCA_903906615.1 uncultured Bacteroidota bacterium
AAGAAGGATGCCACCCATCACGAGCGCTACCACCGAAAGTATGCGTGCCGTGCGGGTCTTTTTCTTCAACTGGTAAATAACGAAGACCAGCAATGCAGCTATTATAAGGATGACAATAGCCATGCCCAGCATGGGCTGCGATTCTGTATAGAGTAGTGTGTGCATAGTTGTGTTTTATAGTTATTTCACACTCCTACCCTTCCATACATAGCCGCCTTTGAAGCCAAGGAAGCCAGTTATGATAATGTACAGGATATGCAAGGGCTGCAGGATAGCAAAGTAGCGCAGCGTCCACATATCGCCGAAATAGCGGGCCACAGGGGTGATAAATAAAAGTTCCGTAAGCGTTTTAACGATGAGCAATGCTATTGCCAGGTACAGGAAATGCACATTGAAGAACGCCGCTATGCCCATTACCAGGAAAGAAAGATTAAAGAGGTAAACCAACAGCAGTATAGACGTTAGCTTCTTATCATCGTACTTGCCCGATTTTGATGCCCAGCGTATGCGCTGTTGTATAAAGCTCTTCCAGTCGGGTTGTGGCCTGGTGGATACGATGGCGTTTTGTGAGCGCAGGTAAGAGATATTGTGCGGCGCCATTTTATCCATCTTCATCATCAGCAGCAGGTCATCGCCGGAGGCCATGTGCGATATACCGTCATAGCCCCCCACCCGTTCATAAGATGTTTTGCGAAAGGCCAGGTTCGCGCCATTGCTTATATTGCCCAGCTTCAACGAATGTGATGCGGCGGTGATGCCCTGCATACTCATCAGGTCTATCAGCTGAAATATCTGCACCAGGCTATGGTTGCAGGTGTATATCACCGGCGCTACGATCATCACCGGTGTATCCTGCTCGTATATGGCGGCTATGTGCTGTAACCACGCATTGGGGGCCATGCAGTCGGCATCGGTGGTTACGATCAACGTGCCGTTGCTTTGGTCTATGCCGGCGGCTATAGCTGCTTTTTTGTAGGCTACTATATTGCTGCCGGGCGGTATATGCTCGGCAAGGCGCACATAGCGCACACCCCTATCGGCATATTCTTTGATGATAGCTGCGGTGCGGTCTTCAGAATGGTCGTCAACCACTATTATCTCAAACAGATCGGTTGGGTATCGTTGCGCCAGTACCGACTCTATGCACGCACCTATATTGTCTTCTTCATTACGCGCGGGTATGATGACCGATATATGCGTGAAGGGCTTGTACTCTGCGGGCAGCGACATGTCTTTTTGTTGCCTCCAGCCATAGCGGTAGGCCAGCATCAGCACCACGTAGCTGATGGCGAGCAATATACAGATAACAATAAGCGCTATGGTCATAGAAGGTGGGCTGCCATGAGCCCCGCATTTTCGTGGTCAAATATATGGTGCCCTTTGTTAATAATATGCACCTGCACTGTATCCAGCCCTTCTGCGAAGCGGTGGGCAAGCGCAGGCGGCATTACTTTATCGTACTCACCCATAAATATAGATACGGGTATATGGTGTTTTTTGATGAGCTTGCGCACAGCATTAGGCTCAGGCATCAGGTCGCGCATAGCGGGCCAAGCATTGAGCAGTATCTTTCTTTTCTGTTCGTTTTGCAGGAAGTGCATCACAAACTTGTGGCGGGCTTCATGCACCAGCTTGTTCTTTTTCATCCAGTCTACCAACGCCAGGTAACCATCGGGCTTGCCCAGCATATGACTGAACATTTTGCGCCCTAAAATAGTACGGGTAAAAAAGTTGAAATAAAAATTTATGGCCAGGCCATCAGTGGCCATCAGCAACACTTTATCTATACTTGCGGGCATACCCTCCAGTACACTCAGGCACACACGTCCGCCAATGCTATAGCCCAACAGCGATACTTTTTCCACATGGTGCAGCTTCATTAATTCCCGCACGGTGGCCAGCAGGTCTGCAGTTCGCCATGCCTTTTGCCCCGGCCATTTGGTATGCCCGTGGTGCGGAAGGTCTATAGCTATAATAGTATATTCAGCAGCCAGGTGCGGCACAAAATCCTGGAATATCCACGCATCAGTTTCGTAGCCATGAAAGGCCAGCAGCAGGCGCGGGCCGGTGCCCCATTGCAGGTAATGCAACTGCTCCTCTCCCGATGTAATATATCCCTTCTTATTGTTGATCAATTGCCAGTGCTATTGAGAAAGATTATGTCATTGAGCTTGTGCATTTCCAGTATGGTAGTGCCACCATTTTCGGCCTCGCGGTACATAGGCACAAACTTGGCATCAAGCAGTATCTCTTTATACGTGTAAGAGGTGCGGCGCAGTACCGGGCTGGAGAATACATCATCGAAGCCGGTGACCAGCACATATAGTTCGGCATCGGCCATGGCGAGGTCTTCTGCAGTAAAGCCCATCAGGGGGCTGTTCTCGTCTATGGGGTGTACAACAGTCCAGTTCATGGATAGGTTATCTACTTTGTACCGTTCCAGCGCCAGGTCGTAGAACTGGTAAGTGGCTTCTCCGTTCTGGTCGCACCTCAGGGCTATGCTCACCTTTATTTCTACATTAGTGAGGGTGTGATTGTCCTTATATGTAACCAGGCGGAACATAAGGGCTGTCTTGTCTTTGTATGGACTGATGAGCGCTTTGTCGCTGAAAGCGAGATAGGTAGTAGGCTTGGCAAAACGCCCGTAGATAAGACCGGTGGCTATAGCGAAAGACAGGAAGCCACTGAGCGCTTCTAATGAGGATACGATATTGGCGCCATCGCCCATGGGATTGATTCGACCGTAGCCTAATGTGGTGAATGTTTGTGTGCTGAAATAGAACACTTCTTTGAATTTCGCCCACTGATTAGTAGCGATCATGCCTTGCAACTGGTCTATACCCATGAGCAGGTATATGCAGGTATACACCAGGTTGATAGCAACGTAAAAGATAAGGATAACGGCTGC
>CAIVKT010000008.1 GCA_903906615.1 uncultured Bacteroidota bacterium
CCGGGCGGTAGCTGAAGTGAATAAAAAAGAAACTAGGCTGTATTCCCGCAATGGATTGTCTTTTGCTACAGACTATCCTTCGATATTTGAAGAGCTGCAAAAGATAAAAAAGAATGTAGTGCTGGATGGGGAGATAGTGGCCATGGATGCCGATGGCAAGCCTTCCTTTCAATTGATACAGCAATACGCGCAGGATGGCAGTGTACCTATGTGCTACTATGTGTTTGACTGCCTGGCAGTAAATGGAAAGTCAATAGAAAGCAAACCGCTTACTCAGCGAAAGGAGATACTCAGGTCTTTGCTGCCGGAGAGCGAGTTGATAAAATATTGCGACCACATAAAGGGTCAGGGTAAAGCATTTTTTAAAGCAGTACAAAAACAAGGGCTCGAAGGCATGATAGCGAAGCGGGCAGATGCCATATACAGCGAAGGTAGCCGTTCTGCTGACTGGCTGAAGGTGAAGAATATTGTGATGGAAGAGGCTGTGATAGCGGGCTATACTGAGCCGGGTGGCAGCCGTAAATATTTTGGTGCATTAGTGTTGGGCGTGTATAAAAAGGGTAAGCTTGTATATATAGGGCACACAGGAACCGGCTTTAATAATGCCACCCTAAAAGATGTATACCAGCAACTGCAACCACTTAAAACAAGCAAGTCGCCGTTTGATGTAAAAGTGCCGGTGAATGCGCCCGTGACCTGGGTAAAGCCACAACTGGTGTGTAATCTTAAATACACGGAGATAACGCAGGAGGGCCACCGCAGGCATCCCGTATTCATGGGTCTTCGGATAGATAAGGCAGCAATAGAAGTACACGAAGAAGTAAGAGACGATGAAAATATAGCTGAAGAAGAAGTGAATACAATTAAGCACAATAAAATGGAAGCGACACAAACCATAGGCGGTAAAAAAATGGAATTCTCCCATTTGGATAAAGTGTATTTCCCTGATGATGGGTACACCAAGGGCGATGTGATAGACTATTACAACACTGTATACCCGCACATCATCAAATACATGAAAGACCGCCCCGAGTCTTTATTGCGTATGCCCAACGGCCTTGCCGATAAAGGCTTCTTTCACAAAGATGCTGGTCTCAATGCACCCGCATGGGTGAAGCACACCGCACTCTATTCGGAGAGCGCGGAGAAAGATATTAACTACATTATCTGTAATGATAAACCTACGTTGCTCTACCTCGCTAACCTGGGCTGCATAGAAATGAACCCATGGAATTCCCGTCTCAAAAGCCTGGATAAACCGGATTACCTGGTGATGGACCTCGACCCATCTGAGCATAATACCTTTGAGCAGGTAATAGAAACAGCCAATGTGATAAAAGCTATACTGGATAAAGCAGGAGCCGTATCCTTTCCTAAAACATCGGGCGCTACAGGTATCCATATCTATGTGCCGCTCGGCGCTAAATACACTTACGACCAGGGCAAGGAATTTGCACATATGGTAGCTATGCTGGCTAATGATCAATTACCCGAATTTACCAGCCTGGAGCGGTCCCTTAGCAAGCGTGGTAAAGACCGCATCTACATAGATTTCCTGCAAAACCGAAAAGGCCAAACGCTTTCCTGCGCCTACAGCCTGCGCCCCAAGCCCGGCGCTACAGTAAGTACACCGCTGGACTGGAAAGAAGTAAAGAAGGGCCTGCACCCATCAGACTTCAACATCAAAAATATCATGGCGCGGATCGAAAAGAAAGGCGACCTTTTTGGCGGTGTATTATTGAAAGGTATTGATATGATGAGGTGCATTAAAAAACTACAGGAGTAGAAAACAAAAAAGCGGCCGGTACAAGACCAGCCGCTTACTATTTTTGTCATCCTGAGCTTTCGCCGAAGGATTACTTCACTTCTTCGTATTCAGCATCAGCTACATTGCCATCATTGGCGCCTGCGTGCTGTGGTTGTTCAGCGCCTGCGCCTGCGCCGGCAGCACCGTCGTTGCCTGCCTTGTACATGTCTTCGCTGGCTGCCATCCAGGCTGCATTCAGGTCTGCCTCTGCTTTATCTATACCATCAAGGTCTTCAGCTTTATGCGCATCGCGCAGTTTATTCAGGGCTGCTTCAATAGTTGATTTTTTCTCAGCAGGCACCTTATCGCCATATTCTTTCAGTTGTTTTTCAGACTGGAAGATCAGGCCATCAGCTTTGTTCAGCTTTTCGATGCGCTCACGTACTTTCTTGTCGCTCTCTTCGTTGGCTTTAGCCTCGTTCTTCATGCGCTCTACTTCCGCCTTATCCAGGCCGCTGCCTGCTTCAATGCGTATGTTCTGCTGCTTGCCGGTGCCTTTATCCTTTGCAGTTACATGCAACATACCATTCGCATCTATATCGAAGATTACTTCGATCTGCGGTACGCCACGTGGTGCAGGTGGTATGCCATCCAGTATGAAACGGCCCAGGTTCTTGTTGTCTTTAGCAAGCGGGCGCTCTCCCTGCAATACGTTGATCTCAACGCTTGGCTGGCCTTCACTGGCTGTAGAGAAGGTTTCGCTCTTCTTGGTAGGTATAGTAGTGTTCGATTCGATGAGGCGGGTCATTACACCACCCATGGTTTCGATACCGAGAGAAAGTGGTGTTACGTCGAGCAACAATACATCTTTCACATCGCCGGTAAGTACACCGCCTTGTATAGCAGCGCCTATCGCTACCACCTCATCAGGGTTCACACCCTTGTGCGGTTTCTTGCCAAAGAATTTTTCTACTACTTCCTGTACCTTAGGGATACGTGTAGAACCTCCAACCAGTATCACTTCGTCTATTTCGCTGGCTGTTATGCCTGCATCTTTCAATGCTTTGCGGCAAGGCTCTAATGTACGCTCGATGAGCTTGTCAGAAAGCTGCTCGAACTTAGCACGGCTCAACTTACGTACCAGGTGCTTTGGAGCGCCATCGATAGCAGTGATATAAGGCAGGTTGATCTCAGACTCCTGCGAAGATGATAATTCTATTTTTGCTTTTTCAGCAGCTTCCTTCAGGCGCTGCCAGGCCATAGGGTCCTTGCGCAGGTCCATAGACTCGTCTTTCTTGAATTCGTCTGCCAGCCAGTCCATGATCACCTTATCAAAGTCATCACCGCCCAGGTGTGTATCACCGTTGGTCGATTTTACTTCAAATACACCGTCACCCAGCTCCAGTACCGATACGTCGAATGTACCACCACCGAGGTCAAATACAGCGATCTTGCTGTCTGTGTGCTGCTTGTCCATACCATAGGCAAGGGCGGCTGCTGTAGGCTCGTTGATGATACGGCGAACGGTAAGGCCTGCTATCTCACCGGCTTCCTTGGTAGCCTGGCGCTGTGCATCATTAAAGTAGGCAGGCACGGTGATCACCGCTTCCTTTACCTCGTAGCCCAGGAAGTCTTCGGCAGTTTTCTTCATTTTCTGAAGGATCATTGCTGATATTTCCTGTGGGGTGTACATGCGGCCGTCTATGTCCACACGCGGGGTGTTATTATCACCTTTTACCAGTTTGTAGGTAAAGTGCGACATTTCATCTGTCACTTCATTAAAGCCACGGCCCATGAAGCGCTTGATAGACTGAATAGTGTTGATCGGGTTGGTGATGGCCTGGCG
>CAIVKT010000009.1 GCA_903906615.1 uncultured Bacteroidota bacterium
CCTGTCCATATAGCGTGCATATGCGTGTTTTAGGTTAGAATTGATAAAAAAAGTGTGCCGCTAAGGCTTTTACTTCATCATCCGCACATACCCAATAAAATCAGTTCCCGGTATTTCTGTTACACCAGCCTGGCGCATCATGGTCACTAATTGGCCTCTGTGATAGGTAGAATGATTGAAAACGTGATGTAGCACATCATGTATAGGCGTATTGTGTGCATTCTTTCTGAGGTCGCTATAAGATAATGCTGCTTTTGCGGCTCCATCATCGGCCAGCTGTGCTGTGTATTGCTTCAGGCTTGCGGATGCAGCTTGCCACCCGGCACAGGCTTCTTTAAAGGTGCCTTTAAAAGTAGCTTGTAGCCATACGGGCTGGTCTACAAGTTGCAGGCGTTGCAGCCAGGTGTTTTCCGCGCTCCACACATGTAGCACTGTTCCCCGTATGGTAGGGAAGCTGCTGAGTATCTCCTTATCCAGCGAAGCTTCATCCAGTTTCAGCATTGCCTCTATTATACGGTCGTTAGCCCAAATATTGTAGCGGGCATATTGCAATAGTATTTCCTTCATAGCAAATCGTAACTTTACCCTAAATTTAAGGATAAATGGCAGAAAATACTCCTCTTGGCTTCGACACAGTGTGCCTGCACGGCGGCCATACCCCCGAAAGTAACCGGGCCCATCTCACACCTATATATGCGTCAAGTACTTATACTTTTGATAGCGCACAGCAGGCCATAGACGTGTTCAAAGGCGATGAGAAGGGATATATCTATGGCCGCTGGGGCAACCCCACCATTACCGAGGCCGAGGAGAAGATAGCGCTGCTGGAAGCCTATGGGCTGAAGGATGCCAAAGGCGATCCATTGCAGCTCAAAGCCATACTCCACGCATCGGGCATGGCTGCTATCTGCACTATGCTGCTGGGCAATCTTAAAGCCGGGCAGAAGATACTTACACACCACTCGCTCTACGGCGGTATGCACGAGCTTGCCGAGAAGATACTGCCTGATATGGGCATCGAAGCCATCATCATAGACTTTCATGATATTGCTAAAGTTGAAGAGGCGCTGAATGCTGATGAAACTATAGGGCTGATGTATATTGAAACTCCTGCCAACCCTACCCTGCAATGCCTGGACCTGGAGGTGCTTTGCTCACTCGGCAAAACATACGGCCTTACCGTATGCGTGGACAATACATTCGCCACACCCTACCTGCAACAGCCTTTTAAGTATGATGTGGACTATGTGATGCACTCCACCACCAAATTCCTCAACGGCCATGGTACGGCCATAGGCGGTATAGTGGTGGGCAAGGATGTGGAGAAAATGAGCAAGGGCATTACGAAGATGCACCGCCTGCTGGGTGGCAACAGCAATGCGTTCGATGCCTTCCTGCTTACTAACGGCCTGCGCACCTTCAGCCTGCGTATGGAGCGCCATTGCAGCAATGCCATGCAGGTAGCACAGTTCCTGGAAAAACATGAAGCGGTGGCCCATGTCAATTACCTGGGCCTCGACAGCCATCCTGATGCCGCAATAGCAAAGAAGCAAATGAAGCATCCCGGCGCTATGCTAAGCTTTGAGCTAAAGGGCGGCTTTGATGCCGGCGTACAGTTCATAGACAAACTGAAATTATGCACCAATGCAGTATCACTAGGCACCTGCGACACACTGATCTCTCACCCCGCGTCCAGCACCCACATGGGCGTAGCCCGAGAAAAGCGAATACAATTTGGTATCACAGATGGATTGATACGCATGAGCGTGGGTATAGAGAATGTAGAGGATATTATTAATGACCTGGAGCAGGCGATGGGGAAAACCCCAAACCCCTAAAGGGGATTCTCCCTATGTTATTACTACCGTTTTTACATAATAACCACAACTAAATAATTTGGAACATAGCCATACACATTCCCCCTTTAGGGGTCAGGGGTTGAAGATAGACATCCACACCCACATCATGCCGGAGCATATACCCAACTGGTTTCAGAAGTTTGGGTATGGCGAGTTCATCAGGCTGGAGCATCATAAACCTTGTTGTGCGCAGATGATAAAGGGCGATAAGGTTTTTCGTGAGATAGAAAGTAACTGTTGGGACCCAGCTGTGCGTACAAAGGAAATGGACATGACCACTGTGGATAAGCAAGTGCTTTCTACCATACCCGTACTGTTCAACTACTTTGCGAAGCCCGAACATGCGCTGGAAACTTCCCGCTTTTTCAATGACCATATTGCACAGTGCGTAGATCATCACCCCAATCGTTTTATAGGCATAGGCACTGTGCCTTTGCAGGATGTGGATACTGCCATAAAGGAAATGGAACGATGCATCAAGGAGCTTAAAATGCCGGGTGTGGAGATAGGCTCGAACATCAACACCAAAAACCTGAGCGACCCCTATTTTGATCCTTTTTGGGAAGCTGCCGAGCAACTGGGCTGCTGCATATTTGTACATCCATGGGAGATGATGGGCGAAAAAGAAATGAGCAAATATTGGCTACCGTGGCTGGTAGGCATGCCCGCCGAAACCAGCCGTGCTATATGCTCCATGATATTCGGTGGCATCTTTGAGCGATACCCCAAATTACGTGTAGCCTTTGCGCATGGCGGTGGCAGCTTCCCGCTTACCGTAGGCCGCATAGAGCATGGCTACAATGTGCGCCCCGACCTGTGCGCGATAGACAACGCAAAAAATCCCCGCGACTACATCGGCAAATTCTGGATAGACACTTTGGTGCATGACCCCAAGGCACTTGACTTTGTAATAGACATCATGGGCAGCGACAAGCTATGTATGGGCAGCGATTACCCATTTCCATTGGGCGAACACCACCCGGGAAAGCTCATAGAAAACATGAGCTACACACAAGAGCTTAAAGACAAACTGTTGTATAAGAATGCGATGGAGTGGCTGGGCCGGTAACGATCATCTTAATACTGTACCCTTATATTCACTTTTCAGGATAAAGCCCCTGTAGCGGGAATCCAGCGCATTATGCCTGTTGTCACCCAAAACAAAGTAGCATTCCGCAGGAACGACCGCCGGGCCAAACTGGTCACAGTTCCAGTTCTTTTGGTAGTGTCTTTCTATATATTCATCTTTGTAATCAGGCGGATGTATTACCCGCCGTGCCTGAATTGCGTGTGTCGACAAAAATTTAGAAGTCGTGAATAATTGAACACTATCCTCATTTGTCCGATATATATCATCGTAGAGCATTTTGTCAGCCTGCTCTATTAATGGAAGGTTTTCTTTAGGGGTTTTGAATTCCCCGTTCAGGCTGATATCGCCGTCCACATTGCGCCCATTTACGTACAGCACGCCGTCTTTTATAACTATTGTATCGCCGGGCATACCACATAGCCTGTGTACATACACCTCTTTTTTCAGCGTTGAGGAATCGAAGGCATAGTAACAGATAAAATCCAGCCTTGCCGGCTTCTTCAGATTACTTGAAAAGAAATAATTGCCCCGCTTTATAGTTGGTTCATTCGATGATGTGGGAACAGTATACAACTGTAGCATACCTGTAGCCCGGCCAATTATCCAGAGGAACATTACCAATGAAAAAAGTATGGCTGCTATTTTTCCTGCTGCTTTCATACAATGAGTTTATGCTATGGCGATGTATAGCACCCTATATCTATGGGGTTAGTCCATGGCTTGTTATCCAGGTCATTGCCCGGCAAGGTACCAGCCCCAGTGCCTATTGCCGGCGATCCTGTAGTCAAATGAAAGTCGGCATTGATGTTGCTTTTGAACATCGGGTCCTGGTTGAAGATAGTATGGTCAAAATGCACGAAGCTCTCCCGTGTATTGCCCATGCTCAGCAGGCAATTCTTCATGATAAAACTGGCTGTGGCACCGCCCAGCGAGTCACAGATGATCTCACTGTCTAAGGAACCATATACAATACAGTTTTCCATAAAACCATTCAGGTTGCCCGGTATCCAGTTGTTATTACCTTCATTAAAGTAGTTGAGCACGACTAGTGTGCCCGCATCGCCATGTGCCAATACACTGCTGCCGTAGTTAGCAAATGTGCAGTTGATCAAAGAGTCTGTGCCTCCCTGTATCACTGCCAGCGCCTGCGCACCGGTACCCTGCACCAGGCAGGTGTTGGCACTCAATTTACCCGACCATGCAAGTATACCGTAGCCTATTGAGTTTTCAATTATAGTATGGTCTATCGTCAATTTACCCTCTGTATCCACTTCCAGCGCGGCAGGTTGAATAGCATAGTTGTAGTATCCGGTAGCCCCACCGCAATTTTTGATGACTGCATGGCTTATATTACCCGTGCCACCCGGAAAAACCTCTATGCCCCCCCACTCTCCAGGGTAGCCTATATAGCCGAAGTATGCGCGGTCCAAACGGTCGCCCTGGAACACAACACTATCGCTGGCTGTGCCGTTCACATTCAGGTTACCGTACACAAATATGCGGGCATTCTGGTGCATGTACACTCTGCAGTTAGCCGGGATATTCAAAGTAGCTCCCGGACCTACTTCCATCGAGTTAATGACTACATAAGGTTTATCGGTGACCCAGTTCGTAACGGGCCCATTTGCTACAGAAAAACTATCACTCACTATATAATGTGCATTCTGCCCATAGGCAGTAAAAGGGATTGAAAAATCCTTCCCATTCAGCGTAGCTATGAGTTCATCAGTTACTATGAAAGGAGTAAGAGTATCGCTGGGATTAATATTTACTGTAGCAAAAACATAGAGGCTATCATGCGCGGCTATCTTTAAGTTAGGCACGTTGTTGCCGGAGAAGCCATCCACATTCAGGTGAAAATAAGAAGTAGTGCCATTTTGCAGCCTTATAGAGCTAATGATCACCTCCTCATTCTGCGGGTTATAAATGAGCAGGCCGGTAGTAAAGCTGCCTGCCGCTGTAAATACAGTATCAAACTTCAGCGTGTCCACCGAAAACTTTAGTGTACCACCGGTTGAAAGCACCCTTGTTTTGGTGCAGGCTGCACTCAACAGCAGGCTTATTCCCGCTATCCATAAAATGACCCTATATCCTGCTTTCGACCGCATTTATCGCTCTTTGGTGTAAAAATAACTAAAGTGTATTGATAACGTGTTATCAGTCGAAATATTATATCCCTTGCGTTAAACAGCGCAAACTTTGCATTGCATTATTTGCGGCGTACTTTTGTTTCGGCCCATTTGCTCCGGGCAAATTTATATATACTATGTCCTGTATCACATTGCTTTCAGACCTAAGCCTGCAAGATGCCTCCGTGGGCGTTGCCAAAGGCATACTGATGCAATACATGCCGGATGCACCCATTATAGACATCAGTCACGAGGTAACCCCGTTTAATGTGCGGCAGGCAGCCTACCTGCTTTCTTCTGTACGGAAAAACTTCCCGGCAGGTACCGTTCATGTTGTGCTGTGCGATATTTTCTCGGAGAAATCGCCACGACTGGCATTATTTGAAGCTGATGGTTGCTACTATCTATCACCCGATAATGGCATATTGCCACTGGCTTTAGGCACAGAAAGTGCAACTGCATGGGAATGTGTATTACCCGATAATGGCGCTACCTTCACCGACTGGCTGCACACTACAGGCAGGATGATCCAGGAACTACAGACAAAAACGCCTGCCGATCTCGGCCTGAAGAGCCTGCAATTAAAAGCACCGGCGGGTATCCCTGCCGAGCCAACAGACAACCATACGATCAACTGCAACGTCATTCATATAGACCAGTATGAGAATGTGGTGCTCGATGTCACTAAGCAACAATTTGATGCAATGGCCAATGGCCGCAGTTTCAGGCTGGAATTTATGCTTATTGAAGAAATTACAGAGCTAAGTACAGGCTACAACGATGTAAGGCCGGGCTTCAAACTATGCCGCTTTAATAACAGTGGCTATTTGGAGATCTGCGTGAACAGGGGCAAGGCTGCCAGCCTGTTCGGCTTAAAGCTGGGTGGTAAATACAACGACATAAAAATCAACTTCCGATGATATTCCGTATCGTACAAATGACCTTCCGTGATGATGCTGTGGAAGAATTTACCGCGCTCTTTGAAGCACGAAAACAAAACATCAGGAATTTTGATGGCTGCACTCACCTGGAGCTGTGGCAGGACAATGCCAACACCAGCATCTTTTTCACGTACAGTATCTGGGAATCACAAGCGGCTTTAGACCACTACCGCTTCTCTGATTTCTTCAAGGATACGTGGGGGCGCACAAAGGCGCTGTTTGCTGCCAAACCACAGGCCTGGAGTGTTATGCAGCGACATGTGTTGTAAAGCAGGGGTTATGCACTTAAATGGGCCAGAATCAGGCTTTGTACTTCCTTTAGTTCTTCGGCAGTCAGTTTCAGCTTCGGCCTGGTGAAATTAAGGTCGTCTGCGCTGTTTATGGGTACGAGGTGCATATGAGCATGTGGCACTTCCAGCCCTATCACACTGATGCCGCACCTGTCGCACGGAAATGATTGCTCTATAGCCTTAGCTATGGGCTTGGCAAAAACGAGCCATTTGCCCAACAGTTCATCGCTTACATCAAACAGCTTATCTACTTCGGCTTTAGGCACTACCAGCACGTGGCCTTTGCGTATAGGGGCTATATCCAGGAAGGCAAAGAAGTCTTCATTCTCCGCTATTTTGTAGCAGGGTATATCGCCGCTTATTATTTTAGAGAATATGCTGCTCATCACTAAATAGAAATGCTTTCTACTTTAAATTTGAATGTGCCGCTCGGCGCCGTGTATTCAGCAACTTCGCCTATTTTTTTGCCCAGCAATGCTTTGCCCAAGAGGGAATTCACAGATATTTTATCCTGCTTTACATCTGCTTCTTTCTCAGAAACCAGTTGATATGTTTTGCTTTTCTTTGTTGCCATGTTGGTAACAGTAACTTTACTGAGTACCGATGCCTTACTGATATCTATATCCTTTGTTTCCATCACCCGTGCATTGATAATGGCTCGCTCCAGGTGAGCTATTTTGGCTTCATGGTGTCCCTGGGCTTCTTTTGCAGCGTCGTATTCAGCGTTTTCTTTCAGATCGCCCTTTTCCCTTGCTTCCGCTATCTGACGTGCTATTTCAGCACGGCCTGAAGATTTGAGCTGCGTGAGTTCTTCTTTCATTTGCGCCAGCGTTTCTTTGGTCAGGTAATTGAGGTCAGACATTTTCTTGTTATTTTAGTTATTGCGAAAAAAAATACAAC
>CAIVKT010000010.1 GCA_903906615.1 uncultured Bacteroidota bacterium
GGCTTCTTTACTATTGCCGCAACTATAAGACCAAACAAACTATCTACAACCAATGTACCAAAGAAGGATAATATATTGTTGCCGAGATTGAATTTTTTAGAGTCTGCGATCGTTTTGTCGAGGCCTGCCGTAGCTTGTTCAATTTTATCATCAGTCATTTTCATCTGCTCCATGAAATGTACAGTGCTGACTTTCACCTTATCCATAAAAGCAGGATCTATGTACTTATAGAAGATAAACATGTAGATGTAGTAAATTATCTCTGACACGAGAATGATGACAAATATCTTGCCGAAAACATCTTTAAATTCGATATAGCCGCCATTTGCTTTTTTTATCCTTGTTACCATAATACCTATGATGACAAAGAACAAAACATAAGCTATGAATTTGGCAGCATAAAACACGATCAGGTTGCTTACCATAGCGTTTGCAATGGAAGTAAAGATCAGGTAAATGATACCAAGTATAATGCCGTTGATTGCCGCAGTCTTATTTTTTTGGGCGGTTGAAAGGCTAAAGTCGTCTAAGTTTATAATGTCTCCCATGTTTTTATTTGTTTAGGTGAACTTGTTGATGATTAATAATGCCAATTACTTTGCCGGCCAACTCTTTGCCTATGAACGGATCGTTGTGGCTGAGTGACTTTATGTTTGTCTTTGTGAGGGCGTGTGTGCCGGTTGTTGTAAATAAGGTAAGGGTGGCAGCGCTACCCTTTTGTATTTCCGGCACAGGCAGGCCGAAGATGTCGCGCGGAATGATGGACATGATCTCTACAAGCCGCTCGGGGCTTATGTATTCGTTCAATGCATCCCACAGTATATTGAATGCGGATTGCTGTATGGCCATGCCATCAGCGGCATATTCAAATTCCTTGGTCTTGGCATCCCACTCCTGCGGGCGGTGGTGCGAGGCTATGCAATCTATCGTGCCATCCTGTATGCCAATGATCAATGCCTGCCTGTCGTCTTCGGTGCGCAGTGGCGGCGTTACTTTATACAGGCTATAGTAAGTAGTAAGCGCATCGTCTGTAAGTGCGAGGTGATATGGTGTTACCGAGCAGGTAACAGCCAGCCCTTCGGCTTTGGCCTTACGTACCATATCCACAGATGCTGCGGTGCTGATGCCGGTTATGTGCAGTTTGGAGTCCGTGTAGCGCAGCAGTTCTATATCCCTGTGCAGCATGATGGTCTCTGCCAGTTCGGGGATACCTGCCATACCCAGGCCTGTAGATACAATACCTTCATTCATCAACCCGCCCGCTGCCAGCGAGGCATCAACAGGCAATCCGATAACGGTGCCGTGAAATGCTTTTACATATTCCAGCGCTTTCAGCATGAGGCTTGCCTGTTGTACCGGCTTCCACCCATCAGAGAAGGCCACTGCGCCATGGGCGCGCATATCCAGCATCTCGGCCAGGTCTTTGCCTTCCGTGTTTTGTGATACTGCGCCTATGGGGTGCAGGCCCACTATATTGCCCACGGCCTTGCCGAGTACGTATTGAATAATGGATTTGGTGCTGAGTTCCGGCTGCGTATTGGGCGCCAGCAGCACATCTGTAAAGCCGCCTGCGGCGGCAGCGGCGAGGCCGCTCGCTATCGTTTCTTTATGCTCATAGCCGGGTTCGCGGTAGTCGGCAAATACATCCACCCAACCGGGGCTTACACACAATCCTTTTGCTTCTATTTTTTTCGCACCTGCGTTTGGCTTCACAGAACCGCCTATAGCTTTGATGATGCCATCTTCAATAAGCAGGTCAACGACCTTGTCGTGGTATTTGGATTGCGGGTCTATCACCCTTGCTTTGCGGATATGCAGTTGCATTTGCTTGTATTTATCTTATTCAGGTGTCCCACACCTTTGAGGTGTGGGACACCTACTCCGTTATTCGTTGCTTATGCTACAGCTACTTTCTTATTCCTAGCCAGCAGATAAGTTTCTGCGAGCAGCATTACAATGGCTAAAAATACACAAACTTTCCAAAGCGGGAAACTCCCGTTATTCTCTGCCCCGGTAATGCCGCCATTATCGGTAATACTGAGCCATTTTATATTATCGCCAGCCCATTGCTTTTTCAGGGCAGGTATGTCCCTCATCTCCAGTATGGATTCCAGCTTATTCTGGTTCATAGCTACCAATGTAGTATCTGTGCCGGGCGAGCCGAGG
Organism: uncultured Bacteroidota bacterium; assembly: GCA_903906615.1. Lineage (GTDB taxonomy): Bacteria > Bacteroidota > Bacteroidia > Chitinophagales > Chitinophagaceae > Nemorincola. The sequence goes on from CAIVKT010000010.1 coordinate 2,167, forward strand.
GCGTAAAAACCAGGCTGCTGCACAGCCTGGCCTGCAAACACATCTATGCCTGCGCCATCGGGCCGCTGCGGGGGTATGATGTCAGATCCATTGCCATAGATATGCACCGTATTGCGGCCTGCTGCGCCAGCCAGTGTGAGGTATACCGGCTGCTGTGTACCGGCCGTTACCGCATAAACACTGCTGCTGCCGCTCTGCATAGCCATCTCGTACAGGAAGGGGGTAAAGAAGTAGCTGCCGGGGAAGTTGCCCGATTGAAGGTCTGCCGCCGTAGCGCAGATATACAACTGCCCTGCCGATGGCGTGTAGCGTGCCAGCAACGGA
>CAIVKT010000011.1 GCA_903906615.1 uncultured Bacteroidota bacterium
ATCCCCACGGGTCTTCAGATACCCATGTGTTGCCATAATCGGTCATGGCCCAGTGGCCGCGGCTGCCGTAGGGGCGAAAATCCCCGCCCTCATTAGGCACCCATACATTGCCGTACTGCGGGTCGGTTACCCACTGCCCGTAGGGCGACAGCTCATCGTAAAAATTCTGGTAAGACACGGATACATCCTGTGCCTTAGCTTTGGGCGCACCCAAGATGAGGAAAAGGCCCAGGAGCGATATGCCCATTATGCCGTTCAATAATTTTTTCATGCTGCGTGTTTTTTAGTTTAGTAATAACTATGTGTATCCAATTTAACGTCCACTTTTATCCAAAGGAATGTTAACTCCTGCTATTACGTTGAAATTCATTCAATAATAGTGCCACTAAGTTTAAATTCCAGTGGCCAAAGTCCAAATTCCGCCCGATAGCTATAGGGAAAGGTACAAATTTCAATTCGCAAATTCCAAATCTGAAACTAGCCGGTATCAATGAATCACCAGTGCCCTCGCTCGGGGATGGTCTATAGGATAAACGATACCAGGCAAAATCCATATTATCTTACCTTGGCGATGATGTTAGCCAGGATGACATCATCGGCGAAAATATAGACCTCTCGAGCTTCGGATGCCAAAGTGGGAACACCAATATCGGCGAAAAATAAAAAGCGATGATCCATCGGATCAACGCTTCAATACGTAATGACTACAACCTTTCAACTCACCTCAAATCCACCACTTCAACACCCGCATGTTCTTTGGGGTTCCAGGTGAAGTAGGTGTCGGGGATGTTGGCGTTCGGGGTAAAGTTACTGACGGTGTATTGGTATTTGTTGCCGTTCTTTTCCCAAATGTTGCCGCCTGCTATTACCGATGAGGCTTTGTCTACCAGCAGCTCTATTTTAGTGAATTGCTTGCTCTTATCGATCGGCACCATTTCTATTACCTCGCAATTTTTGCCGCCCTCTTTGCGCTCGCCTTTGTACGTGTATTTGTACTCCTTATCGTAAAAGTTGGTGAACAGCTTGGCGGGCGATATCGTTTGTTCTGATGGGTTGTAAGCGCTTATCTGCACTTCTTTTGCTTCCTTATTGTATGTCCATATGGTCTTGGTGTCGCAGATGATCTCCTGGCCGCTGAGCAGCACATGGTATTTCTGTCCTTTCAGGGATACCGTGCCCTTTTTAGAGTCCGTAACTTTACCGCCCTTGCCGCCGGTGAGGTTGAGGGCAAAATTGGCTTTTAAAGATTTCAGGCTGTTTACTTTCTTGGTTACTGCGTCCAGCACTGCTTTTGCTTTTGCATCGTTCTGGGCTGATGCCTGTAGGGTTGCGCAGCAAAGCGCTAAAGCGCATAATGAAACTATCTTTCTCATTTTCAAAATAATGTGATTAAATTAAAATAATTTTTAAGAGGTGCAAAGTTAACTCAATGAATCTAAAAACTCCTGTAATTCTGACTCCGTCCTGAAAAACACCTCGCGGGCCTTGCTGCCATTGGCTGCGCCCACTACACCGGCTGCTTCTAGTTGGTCCATTATGCGCCCTGCGCGGTTGTAACCGAGGTTGAGCCTGCGCTGCAGGTTGGATGTAGAGCCTGATTGCGACTGCACCACCAGGCGGGCGCAGTCTTCAAACAGCTTGTCGCGGTTTTTGAGGTCTACGCTCTTGCTGCTGTCCTCATCATCCATTTCGGGCTCGGGGAGGTGGTGGGCAGTGGCATAGCCTTGCTG
>CAIVKT010000012.1 GCA_903906615.1 uncultured Bacteroidota bacterium
AAATGATATTATTTCTTTGTGAAGATTAGCTACTGCTCTGCTTTTGTCCATTTGGTAGTGCGACCCAGCAGGGAGAAGCCCACGTAGCCGCGCACATCCAGTACATCACCGTTGAGGGTCATTTTACAACTGTATGTTTTGCCATTGGATGGGTCGTATATTTTGCCATCCTGGTAGCCGGTTTCGCCGTCCTTCTTAAACCCTTTGAGTACCAACAGGCCAAGTTCGGGGTCGTTTTGCCGGGCTTTATCGGGGTTGTGGATGTCTGTCTTGGGCTTGCCATCACGATTGGGTTCTTTGAGCCATACTATCTTGCCGTAGAAGAGGCCGTCTGTGGCTTTATACACCTGTATTTTGGCTGTCTTTTCTTCGTTATACCACAGGTTGCGCTCCAGGGCATCCTTCTGGGCGAAGGCGACAGTACGCATACCCATCATAGCGATGGTAAGGAAAAGTATGTTGAGAATATGTTTTGGGCGCATAAAATGCAGTTTTAAATCGCAGAATCAATTGGCATCATCAACAGAGCCTGCACCGGATATTTCTTTTGTGATGACCGGGTGGCCTTTATAATCTATACTGCCGGCACCGCTGATGCTGACAATGAGCTTTTGGGAGGCAGTCACTTCACCACTGCCTGCGCCACTGATGCTGGCATCAGTTTCGAGCGTTTGCAGCGGGAAGGCAGATATATCGCCGGTGCCGCTTAATGCGTAGGAGGCTTTCTTTACTGAACCGCCCTTCACCTCTATGTCGCCGGAGCCTGATACATGGGAAGAGAAATTGTCTACATTGAGGTTATCAATAGACACAGATGAGGAGCCGGATATCTGCAGGTCGAAGTTGCTGCCGGTGATGTTACCATGTATATCCGCATCAGGCGAGCCATTGAGGGTAATACCTGTAAGGGCGGGCATAGTGACCTCGGCGGTAAGGCTATCGCACTCTATCTGCCATGTTTCATCAAGGTCTGATGTGATGTGGAGCTTATTGCCTTCCACAGTGGCCTTGAGGTGCTTGATGACATTGGCATAGCCATTGAGCACCACTGATGGCACAGCGCCTTCTTTGACGGTGATGCTTACGTTCACATCCACATCCGCCTGCACAGCGGAGAAAGAGCCTACCGGCATATTTTGCGAAGTGATGCTCCCCTCGCCTCTCAGCACATTTCTTTTGCACGAAGTGAAAGCCAATGTGGCCAGTATAACAATTGCAGGTAAAAGGAATTTCCTATTCATAGCTTTATAGATCAAAGCCCTTTTGCGGGCATTTCATTCCTGTTGTGCTTCCACCAGATATAGCCTAATGTACCCATGATAATGAGGGGCAGAAATGCGAGGTATATGATACCACCATTAAGCCCCTTGGCGCTTTTGCTATCCATGCCTGCAGCTACTTTAGTACATACAGCGCAGCCTTGCGCCCACGATGTGTGTGCGGTAAGGGCCATCAAAACAACGAGCAATAACCACTTTTTCATATTCTAAAATTACGTAGTAAATGTGAGTATACAAAATCAGATATGGGGTACATAGTAAGGGCTGATGAGCAGGTATACCACCACACCGGTAATACTTACATACAACCATAACGGCCAGGTATAGCGTGCCAGCTTCTTATGCTTTTCATATTCGCCGCTGAGTGAGCGGTATGCAGTATAGAGTATAAACGGCAGTATAATGGTAGCGAGGGCTATGTGCGTGATGAGGATGAAGAGGTATACATAAAACAGCCAGTCGTGTGCGCCGCCATATTTGGTCTCGTTGGCCAGCAGGTGGTGCGCTATGTAGGACAACAGGAAGAGTACCGAAAGCACCATAGCCGCCAGCATCAGTTTCTTGTGCAACTCATACTTGCGGCTGCGCACTGCTATGAAGGCCCATATCAGCAATATAGATACCATGGAATTGACGATGGCATTGAAGAGCGCAAAGAGATGCACATTAAATCCCAGATCGAGACCGGTTAGGAATTTCACATTCGCCAGGAAAGCCACTGCCACAAACACCACAACCGATACGGTGATGATGAATATATTGGCTTTCTTATCGTTTTTCTGTAATACAGGCTTTAGCATAAATTAAAAATTAAAATTCTCAAATTCCAAATTCCAGAGGACAAATTCCAAGTCCCAGGTTCCAAATTCCAAGGTATAAATTCCAAATCCCAAGTTCCAAATTCCAAAGTATAAATTCCAAATCCCAGGTTACAAATTCCAAGGTATAAATTCCAAATCCCAAGTTCCAAATTCCAAATTCCAAAGTATAAATTCCAAATCCCAGGTTACAAATTCCAAGGTATAAATTCCAAATCCCAAGTTCCAAATTCCAAAGTATAAATTCCAAATCCCAGGTTCCAAATTCCAAATCCCATCCGATGGCTATCCCTTGCCAAGGCACTCCCGATAGCTATCGGGACTATGCTACATCTTCCATCGCTAAAGCTATTGCAGATGAAAAGGGGAAATTTCCAACGCAGGCTAAATCACATTCCTCACATTCAATCACATTCCTCACATTCAACTACATTCCTCACATTACTTTTTATGGTTTTTCTCCAGGGTGAGGAGCACTATATCATCGGCACATTTTCTCACATCGGTGTCGTTGAGGCCATCGTAGTAGCCGCGCACCATCCGCTCCCTATCCAGCAGTATGAATTGCTGCGTATGGATGAAGTCTTCTGCGCTGCCATCGCCGGGGCCGGTCTCTACGCCCAGCTCGTGGCGGGCATAGTTGTAGATGGCATGTTTATCGCCGGTGAGGAACCACCATTTATCGTGGTTGGCATTAAAGCGATCGGCATAGGTACGTAGTACCTGGAAGCTGTCGTAACCGGGATCTACAGTGATGGATACGAATTGCACAATTGTATCGAGCTGCGCCTCTTTCTTAGGGTCTTTGCGAAAGCTGGTTTGCAACAACTCCATGCTTTTGCTGATGCGCGGGCATATAGCAGGGCAGCGGGTAAAGATGAAGTCGATGACCACCATCTTACCGGCGAGATCTTTGTTAAGCGATATTTTCTTCCCCAGTTGGTTGGTGAGTTCTATATCGGCCACATGATGGTAGAGTGTATCGCGCGTTCGTTTACCGGAGGCATTCAAGGTGTCTATCTTCTCTATGCCATAATAGCCTGGCATCTTCACCACACCTTTGGAAAGATGGTTGACCACAAAATAGCAAAATAGCGGTACCAATAAGGCTACCGCTATTCCTGCAAAAAATTTATCGTTGGATCTTTTTTTAGTACTCATTTGGATTTGCCGGAGCGCTTGTAACGTGTGTTCGTGAAGGGGATTCATTGTTCATGCGCAGCCAGAAACCGCCGTCAGCAAGGAAGGCAATGATGAACCAGACGAACAGCACCAATGGTATCAGTACCGTTACCTTAAAGCCTTTGAACTCATCGCCAAGGTGCATGAACACGGCTACGATGTAACCGGCCTTTACGAGTGTAAGCGCAAGGAAGATGAAGTTAGCAACGGCGCGGGGCATCTTGTGGCTGAACATCATACCCATTACCACCTCTACTATTGTGATAACGAGGAGGAACCAGAATATCTTCCAGATGCGGCCCACCTGTTTTTTGCTCTCTTCGGAGTTCACATCACTATGATGCGCCAATACGCCTGAATAAAGCTTCGACTGATCGCCCTCGTATAAATGCTGAATATTGTTTGAATTATGATGTCCGGACATGTTGAATATTGTTGTTGATGAATTTTTTAATTTTTCTACAATTTGTCTTTCGACTTTCTACTATAGACCTTCTACTATTACAGCAGGTAGAAGCAGGTGAACACGAATACCCATACCAGGTCCACAAAGTGCCAGTAGAGGCCTATCTTCTCTACCATCTCGTAGTGGCCACGGCGCTCGTACACACCATTAACGGTATTGACCAGTATGAGTATGTTGAAGATAACACCCGACGTAACGTGGCCGCCGTGGAAGCCCGTGATGGTGAAGAAGTAGTTGAAGAACAGGTGCGTAGACTGCTTAGCCAGATCGGGATTTGTATTGATCACATTCCCTACTTTATGCAGGTTGAAGAAATGCGCAAAATCTTTCACAGGAATACCCGCATCGAGGAAAGACCCCCACCAGCCGCCTTCGCTGTGCAGGTGCGTCCATTCCCATGCCTGGCAGCTGAGGAAGCAGATACCACCGATGATGGTCCACAACAGCCATTTGGCTACATTCTTCTTATCGCCATAGTGGCCGGCATGTACAGCAAGTACCATGGTCACAGAACTCATGATCAGGATAAAGGTCATCAAACTCACAAATACTAACGGCAGGTCGCTCTCGCCCATGAAGGGGAAAGACTTGAACACCTGGTTGGCATCGGGCCATACTGTGCTGAAAAAGCGCGTGGTACCATAAGAGATCAGGAGCGCACCGAAGGTAAGCGCATCCGATAATAGGAAAAACCACATCATCATTTTTCCATAGCTCACGTTATAAGGTGAGCGGCCGCCGGCCCATAATTTAGGCTCCGGTGCTGTTGTTACTACTGTTGCTTGTTGTGACATAGACTGTTTTAAGTATCAGTTGCGAATCCGGGTGCGAATTTCGAAACTATTTTAATTATTTACCAGAAAGAACACAAATAAATATAACCACAATACATCTACAAAGTGCCAGTACGTAGCCACGATCTCCAAACCTGTGGCGCTGTACGTCTTCACTTTGGTTCTAAATGCGCGGAAAAATACAAAGAATAATGCAATAATCCCACCCAATAAATGTGCAAGATGTAATCCGGCGATAATAAAGAGGAAAGATTCGCTCGGATTGCCGTTTACTTTCACGGGCGCCATCTCATTGAGCACCTGCCCGTTGATGTGCACCTGCTGTAACTGGTGGTACAACTGGTAGAACCCCTCCATCTGCAACAAACCGAAAACAATGCCTAAAATAAGTGTGCCGGTAATGAGCAGCCTGAACTGCGGCATAGCCCTGTTTTTGAAGGCGCGCACGCCCAAAAACATAGTAATACTACTGGTGAAGATAGCTGCGGTAGAATACCAGAAAGTAACCGGCAGGTGGAATAAACGCCAGTTGCCCTGCGCCTCGCGCACCATATAGCCGCTGGTAAGGCCCGCAAAAGCCATACTCATACTCGCCATAGCCACCCACATCATGAACTTTTGTGGATGTATCTTCCGCCTTTCCTTTACTAATACCGTGTCCATAAATACCCCAAACCCCTAAAGGGGCTTCTCCTTATTTTTAAAAATTCTAAATCCCAAATTCCAAATCCCAAATTCCAAATCACAAATCCCGATAGCTATCGGGACAAAATCAAAAGTCCATTCCCACGGCTATGGAACCAAATTCCAATCATTTCACCACATTCAATCACATTGATCACATTCCACCACATTACCATTACATCTTATCTATCA
>CAIVKT010000013.1 GCA_903906615.1 uncultured Bacteroidota bacterium
TGGCATAGCTGTATAGTCGGAAATTGTTATTTTTACAGTAACAAAACGCCTACGATATGATTCGATGCCTTTGGTCTATACTCATCGCCTTCCTTTTCTGCACATCTACATTTGCACAGCAGATACCTAAGGGAAAGATCATATTCGCCTCATGGGCTCTAGATAACAAAACCAGTGAGCTATATGTAAAGGACATAAATAGTAGCAGCACAAAGCAACTTACACACAATGACAAGCTCATTGACCAATCCAGCACCTTTAAGGATAGGGTAGTGTACATGCAAGAAGATAGTGCTGGTGTTGACTTTTTTGTGTCCAATGTAGATGGCAAAGCAGTAAAAAGCCTGCGTAAAATTAATGGAGGCTGCCGCCCTAAATGGAGTCCTGACGGCCAATGGATAGCCTATGAGTACTACCTGGTATCCGGAGATTTTCATAATGGCACCCAGGAAATATGGGCTATGGATAGCAACGGCAACAACCGGCATTTGTTAGTGCATCATGCCCGCCATCCATACTGGTATGCCGATGGCAGCAAACTGCTCTTCACGCGCAATTATGAAGTATACAGCAAAGACATAAAGACCGGTAAGGAGCAGCAGCTTACGCACCTGCGGGCACAGGATTATTCGGCCAAGTGGCCCGCCATATCGCCCGATTGTAAAAAGCTGGCGTTTAAAGTATACAAAGGTACCCAGCCTATGGATGCCAAGGGTATTATGGTCATAAACCTTGCCACAGGCGCTCAAAAAATAATACCCGATACCGATATGCCCTACTGGACAAGTGATAATCACTACATGCTGTGCAGTAGCCGCCCGCGAGACTACAGCCACTCACAGATACTGATGGTGAACATTGATTCCGGAGAAAAGACACCCATCACATCTAACGATAGGTCAAATGATTTCCCTGCCTGGGTCAATGAATAATATTTTAATACCCGCATGATACACAACCTCATCTGCAAACGCATCACCACCGATCATATACCGCAACTCATAGCGCTGCGGCTGGAGTTCCTTATTTCCTTGAAGGGAGAACAGCCGCAGGATAAGGTAGATGCGCTTACGCAACACCTGCACCAATATTACAGCAAGGCTCTACCTGCCGAAGCATTTGTGGGTTGGATAGCATGGGAAGGTGAGCAGGCCGTGGGCGTAGGCGGCCTCATAGTGCGTGAGCAGCCCGGCCATTTCGATTGGCCCGATGGCAAGCTGGGCTACATACTAAATATGTACACCATACCCGCATATCGCAAGCAAGGTATTTGTTCAGAGATATTGCAGCACATGATCGCCTATAGCAAAGAACATGGCCTCAGCCGCCTGGAACTTCATGCCTCGGCAGAAGGTGAGCCTGTATACCGCAAATATGATTTTAAAGAACACACAGAGCCATTCCTCATGCTGCGGTTTAAATAAGCTAGTGTTGGACACACTGGAATTTGAATATTGGACACTTGAATTTGGAATTTGGTTCCTGGAATTTGTACCTGGAATTTGAAATTGGTACTTTCGCAACATGAACACTGAAAAGTCGAACGACCCGCTGCATGGCCTCACACTGGAGATGATACTACAGCACCTGGTGAGTACGCATGGCTGGGAATATATGTGCGAACGGGTGCGCATCAATTGCTTTTATGAGAACCCCAGCATCAGCTCCAGTCTCAAATTCCTCCGCAAAACCCCCTGGGCCCGCAAGAAAGTGGAAGATTTGTATTTGGATAGCATAGGAAGATAAATGCCATTTCTTAATGCAGGGTTATACTCGCGTTGGGAATTCCCCCTTGTAGCGTAGTTTTGTGTATTGGCGAAGGGGGGAGGGGGATGTTAAGTTACACTATGGAACAGGCATACATAAAAGACAAAATAATAGAGAA
>CAIVKT010000014.1 GCA_903906615.1 uncultured Bacteroidota bacterium
ACATGGGCGATAAGATCTTAAACAATGCTTTCCAGATGATACCGGAAAGGCTCGTATTAAAACTGTGTGAGGAACATGGTTGGCATCTTATAAATACGATTGTTTGGGCAAAGTCAAATGCGCTACCGAGAGACAACAAACGTTTGACACCGAGTTATGAAAAGGTCTATCATCTGGTGCTAGATCCTCAAAACTATTATTTTGAGGAGTACAAAATTTGGGATAAGAATCTGAAACTTAAAGTAGTAAACGCCCCCGGTGGTAGAACTGAAAACGGGAACACACCTAGCAAAAGGGTAATGCTAACAAAGGGCTACAAGAAGTTTCGTGATTTTTTGGAGGCACAGAAAGTAATGGATGTTATTAAAGGGCCAAATGCATCAACAAGGCAAAAGAGTCTTCAGGGCCTGAAACCCGAAATTGACCATCCGGCACTTATGACAGAGTATTTACCTGTTCTTCCGATTCTTAGTGCATCGAAAGAAGGTGATACTGTTTTAGATCCTTTCTCTGGTTCAGGGACAGTAGGTAAAGTGGCCTTACTTTTCGGCAGAAAGTACATTGGTTATGAGATCAATCCAGAATTTGCTCGTCTGAGCATTGCTGACTTAAACACAACTCTCCTAGAGATGGATGGAGATGAAATAGCCGAAGCAGCCTAATAATATCAGCCAGTTCGTTTAAAAAAAGACTACTCCCACACAGGTAGTAATGCAGGTTTCAGCCCTGCACTGGCTTTTTATTGACCTTATCTAACATTGAATCTTTTTTAAAACGACTAAACGTAAAAGTTATGACCGCTTACGATCAAGGAGAATTAGCTTTTCTAGAAGGATTAGACATAATAGACAACCCATTCCCTATAGGAACTAGCGAATCCATCGATTGGGATGAAGGGTATAGTAATGCCTTAGCTACCTCATACGAAATGTGGTAATTCAGATTGGAATATTTAAACAACAAGCCGGCTCGTTACGAACGACAACTACTGTTGGTAGGAGCTATTCTAATGATGAAAGGCTGGCAGGAAAGAACAAAGAAGAAGGATGATAATACTGACCCGGAAGAAGTAGCTGCTTAATGAATGTGACCCAATCATTATAGTAAGACAATCAATAATGATTGATAGGAGTGATACTTATACCGGCTTCTCTAAACAAAAACAATTTTAATAAAATCTAAAATCAAATTTTATGAACGCAGCACTAAAATTAGCTTCTTTCGCAAGCAACCAAAAGTATGTAAAACTAACCCCAGTATTAACTATGGCATTGTTGGAAGCTGGCAACATCTCACATATTATTCGTATGTGGGTACAACATTCAACTGAAGGAACATCATTGATCGGTTGGTGTTGTATTAATTTCGCACTTATTCTCTGGTGCAACTTTTACAGGGTTATGACACCCAATGAAAAACTAGCGATCTATTCGTCTCTATTCGGTATCACAGTTAATTTCTGTGCAATATTCTCGATCCTCTATATCCGTTATTGGTAAGAATATTGTTGTAATAACAATCAACATATACAAATCAAACGGCCAGTAACATAACTAGTCGAAAAATAGAATTCAATAAGTTTTATGTCACAGATAGTACTAATCGACACAGATACACTGCGTTTAATGTTAAAAGAGGCCGTAAATGCAGCACTTCAGCAGGCATTTCCTTATCCTAGCCAAACGGTAACTGAGCCGGGTAAAAAAGTATTCACCCGAAATGAGGTTGCAGAAATTATACAATGCACACCCAACACGGTGACCAAGTTTATCAAACAAGGTAGGCTTGCTGCGAATTGCTTTAATGGACAGTACCGGATTAACGAAAAAGAACTTAACCGCTTTATAGAAAACAAACAGAGATGATACGCATTAATTGGCTTTTACGAAACCCCAAGACGGAAGGAGTAACCAGCATATACTGCACAGTAAGATGGCGTGGAAATACAGCTATCATTCACCCTAGCGAAAGCATCCATACATCAATGTGGGTCAATAAGAATGGCGTTAACAAGCCCAAGTCTGTCGCAGATAATATGCCATTAGTCGGTAGGCTCAACAAGTTTGAAGGCTTGATCCGTGATAGTTATGATGACTTGTTGAAGTCAGCACAAGGTGCAATAACAGGTGAGGCACTAAAGAAAGCTGTTTATGAAAAAGTGTGGCCCACAGCATTAACCCCTGAAATCAAAGAGACTTACATGCCTGTCCTGATAACAGACTTTTTTCAGACCATGATAGATGATTCCAAGAATAAAAAAAGGCTCGGTCAAGATGGGAAGGTCATAACAAAACCCACCATCATTACCTATAATTCTGCCAAGCAACATTTTATCAACTTCCAAAAGAAGCAAAGGAAGCAATACCACCTTAAAGACATCAACCAAAAACTAATAGATAGTTTTGCTGAATACCTGAGTATAGATCTCAACATGGCCTTCAATGGTAGTGGCAAGTATATGAAGACGTTTAGGACGATGATGAATTATGCCTGCCAAAAGAAAATATTACCAACGACAATAGCAGCAGATGTAAAGGTAAAGGTGACGAAAGAAACGCCTGATAACATCTACCTGACCGAGAAAGATATTGAAGACCTGATGCAGCTTAACAACTTTGACACTCCGCTATATGAGACAGTGCGGGATCTGTTCGTGATTGGTTGCATGACAGGGTTAAGGTTCAGCGACTATTCTAACCTTACACCTCAAAGGATTAACAATGGATTCATTCAACTGACTCAGCAAAAGACACAGGCAAGAGTAACCATACCCATACACCCGCTAGTTAATGCTATACTGGAAAAATACCCGGCAGGATTACCCAAATGTCCTCCCAATCAGGTATTCAATAGGTATCTGAAAGATATTGGGAAAATGCTGCCACAGTTAAATGAACCGTTTGAGAAGGTATTAACAAGAGCAGGAAAGCCTGATATTCAGGTATATCCCAAGTATGAGCTGCTACAATCGCACACAGCTAGGCGTTCATTCTGTACTAATGAATATCTAAATGGTACACCCACTATAACCATTATGGCGATATCAGGTCATAAGTCTGAAAAAGCGTTTATGGCTTACATCAAAGCGGACACTTTGCAACATGCTATTTTGATGATGAAAAGCTGGCAAGAACGTAAGAAAAAGAAGGATAGTGACTCAGAAGGAGAAGGAGTTGCGGCATAGTACTGAAACCAATGAATAAGATTAATAACATAAAAAACAAACACAATGAGTAAAAATGGAAGAATCATCAAACAAATTAGTCCGATTGGCGATACAAGAATGAGTTGTGCAAACTGCTATTCAATTGCAAAGTGGTCAGGAAAGGTAATTGTTGAATGTTGCCCTATTTGCGGGTCAACAAATCCTGCTTTAACAAGAATGCGTCACTGGGTAAATAACAAACCTGATTATTCAGAAAACCTATTAGAAAAGAGAGCTTAATGAACCTTAAAAGCCAGACGAACTAATGTCTGGCTTTTTTATTTATGTAAATAATGAAAGAATGAATATGAAAACCGCCACAAAAACCGCCACAAATGATATTGAAAAAAAAGAAACCCTTACTAGGTAAGGGTTTCAAGAGCATTGCTGCGGACTGGACGGGACTCGAACCCGCGACCTCCGCCGTGACAGGGCGGCATTCTAACCAACTGAACTACCAATCCAAAATCTTAAAGAACTATCTTGTTTCCCCTTCGGGGCTGCAAATATAGTATCTATTTTTTGAAAAGAACAAATGTTGTTTTTATTATTCGCACATCTTTTTTTTTGCCCTTTATTATGGTGTGACGGGAAGATCAGATACGCACCGGATAACATAATGCTGTGTAACTTACTTAAATGACCTTTCCCGAATTTCCAGGTCAAAGGCTTACGGTGCAACTGCTAAAACATTAACTTGCTTTATAAACGAAAGCACATGTCGAATATACAATTGATCATAGAAGAGCGCCCGGCAGATATTGGTAATTTCTTGGTGGGCAGATTGCTCCCATTCAAAGAGAAGAGAATGGTGGGGCCATTCGCGTTTATTGATCATATGTGGCCCGCATTTATGAACGACCACGAGAACCTGGATGTGCCTCCGCATCCGCACATAGGGCTTTCCACACTTACTTATTTGTTTGAGGGTAGTGTGATGCACAAAGATAGCCTGGGTACAGAAGTGGAAATACATCCAGGGGCTGTAAACTGGATGACGGCAGGCAAGGGTATTGTACACTCCGAACGAACTCCGGCCTACCTGCGTACATCAGATAAAGTGCTGCATGGCTTGCAGATATGGGTGGCTTTGCCCAAAGAGCTGGAGCATATGGAGCCTTCGTTTACGCATGTGGGCGAAGATGAGCTACCTGTATGGCAACATGCCGGCCTTTCGTTTAAGCTGATCGCGGGTTCTGCATTCGGTAAAGTGTCGCCGGTGCCGGTATATAGCCCGCTGTATTTTATAGAGATCAAAAGTAAAGACGGTGGGGCGGTAGATGTAGGGTCTGAGCTATTTGAACGAATTCTTTGATGCAGGCATGGACGACTTTGTGTACAAGCCCTATAATGAGGTGAACCTGGTGAACCCCATAGCGAAGTGGCTGCTGAAAAACCCGGACGAAGAGGATGGCACCATTATAGAGCCGGTAGCCAAGTCGGCGCCTGCGATACCCGCAGCAGCGCCGCAACCGGCACCAACAGTAGCCAAGGCGGCTCCCGCGCCTGCGTCACAAGCGGTGGCCCCGGCTCCCGAGCCTGTATTGAAGGCTGTGCCTGTGGTGCCTCCGCCACCGGTAACGCCACCCCCGGTGGTACAACCTAAACCGGAACCGGTAAAAGAAATGGCCCCGCAGCCTATAGTACATAAGCCGCAGCCCGTAAAAGAAAAAGAAGCAGCGCCTGTTGCAGAAACATACGAAGGCCCGCTCTACGACATCAGCAAGCTGCAAAGCATAGGCAGTGATGATTTTGTGAAGCGTATGCTCAAGCTCTTTGTAGCCGAGGTGCCTTCCGCAGCCATGAACATTAAGATCGCATACGACTCAACTGATTTCAATACGATCAAATACCTCACGCACCGCATCAGGCCATCTATACAGAACATGGGCATAATACATTTGCAGGAGGACATGGTGGTTATCGAACAGCTAGCGGTGAAAGGACAAAAAGACCCCGACCTGAAACGCAGGATAGACAAGATGACCAACATCATAGACCAGGTAGGCGAGCAGCTGAGAAAGAAATATAAATTGTGATGAGAGGGCAATCAAAATGAGCAAACCCTACAGAAACATACTACTATCTTCGGTCATGGTCACGGCGATCTTATTTGCGTACGACTATTCGCACGATCCGGGGCGGAACAGGCTCACGGTTACTCAAAAGGTGCTGGAGGGCGCATTGTATGGCGCTGTTTATATCCTGCTGATTTTTGGTGTGGCATCACTGCTTTACTTTCTTGCATCCCTTATCAAAAGACGTTTCAATCGATAACGGGCTTTTACCCTGGTTGATTAAAACGTATAATATAAATACATGTGTTTTCGTTTGCTATTTATACGGTTGCCTCGCCTACTTTTGTAATGAGGCAGGTATATCAGCATTGAAGCGGTAAATATTATCTTATGATGAACAAAAGGTTGCGCTGGATCATTTACACGGCGGTCGTATTCTTTATTGTATCCACGTTAGACAGGGTGGTGCTGCTGTGCACATCTGTGCACTTGCACGATATACAGGGACATACTTCCGGCGCCTTCCTGCTTGGCGCGCGGTATGACCTGCGCGAGATCGGCATTATAGCCGTCCTTATGCTGCTCCTCGGCTTCATTCCTTTGTTCGACCCGTTCCGGTCTTCCTTCGGACGGAGATTCTGGAGCATCCTCTTATCCATAATATCTGTTGTTGCCATCTTCCTTTATGTGGCAGACATGATGCACTTTGAATACCTTGCTCAGCGCCTCAATGCGAGCGTGATCAACTTTGTACCGGAGGGTGGCACATCCGCGCTCATGCTGTGGCAAACGTACCCGGTCATTAAAATACTGCTCATCATTATTGTGCTCAGCTGGCTGCTCATTTTCTGCCTGCTGCGTATCATTAAGAATGTGGGCCGCAGCGCTGCTACGGGTAGCAAGGCTGTAAATATTTCAGGTGGCATAGTTGTATTCCTGCTGTGCGCGCTGTGTATCTTCGGCAGGGTAGGACAGTACCCGCTGCGCTGGAGCGATGCCTTCGGGCTGGGCGACAGCCGCCTGTCGCAACTGGCGCTCAATCCGTTTCAGAGTTTTTTCAGCTCGCTCAGTTTCCGCAATACCAGTTATGATGAGAAGGCGACAGAGCAATCTTATCCGCTGATGGCAAGCTATTTTGGCGTAGACAGCACGGCCAAAGGCAAGCCATCATTCCTGCGTACCATAGCAGGCACAACACAAGCTACCCGCCCGAATGTGGTGCTGGTGATCTGCGAAAGCTTCAGCGCGTATAAGAGCTCTATGTGGGGCAACCCGCTCAATACCACGCCATTCTTCAGTACCATGTGCGATAATGGTGTATTCTTTGATCATTGCTTCACGCCGCACTTTGGCACAGCCCGTGGCGTATGGGCCACAGTAACAGGCATACCCGATGTGATGCTGGACAAGACCGCCAGCCGCAACCCGCTTATTGTAGACCAACATTCCATCATCAACGATTTCAAGGGCTACGATAAAGATTATTTTATTGGCGGCAGTACCAGCTGGGCCAATATAAAGGGCGTATTGGAGAACAACATTACCGGCATCAATATACACGAGCAGGGCAGCTATACCGCCAAGCGTGTGGACGTATGGGGCATCAGCGACAAGAACCTCTTCCTGCAGGCCAATGAAGCGTTGCGTACCAAGACAGGTCCGTTCTTTACTGTGATACAGACATCAGACAACCACCGCCCCTACACCATACCCGAGGAAGACCAGGCGGAATTTAAAAAAGTAAGCTACCCGCAGGATACATTGGTGAAGTATGGCTTCCAGAACAATGACGAGCTGAATGCTTTTCGGTATACCGATTTCTGTTTTCATAAATTCATAGAAGCGGCCAGCAAAGAAAAATATTTTAACAACACGGTCTTTATTTTTGTGGGCGATCATGGTATCCGTGGCAATGCAGGCAATATGTTCCCCCAGGCATGGACGGCCAATTCGCTTACCTGTTTTCATGTGCCGCTGCTGTTTTACGCCCCCGGCCTGCTGAAGCATGAACGGCACACCATGAACTGCTCGCAGGTGGATATATTGCCCACCATTGCAGGCATTACCGGCATACCCTATACCAACACTGCTATGGGCCGCGACCTGCTGCACCTGCAGGATACGACCAGTAATACTGCCTTCTTCATAGACCATGATGTAAGGAATATAGGTGTGGTGCATGGCAGCTATATGATGCAGCGCAGCCTCGCTAATAATGCAGAGCAGTTGGTGCCCATCTACACCAATAACCCCATAGCTGCCGACAGCATAGCCGCGCTATCGGCAGATATGCACAAGCGTATATCTGCGTTCTATGAAACGGCCCGTTTCATGCTCTTTAATAATAAGCGGAAGTAAAGCATATACAAATCCCATCCCGGAAACTTGGGGATGGGATTTGGAATTTGTACCCTGGATTTTATTCATCAATGTTCCTCCGCAGGCTCAGGCGTAGCAGCCGGGGCTTTTTCGGTGGCTTCGGTATCTGCTCCCTTTCCACCCTTTTCGAGGTTGGCCCTGTCTACACTGTCTTTATCGCTGGCATCGCAGTCGTCAAATCCATCAGGCTGTTTAAAGGTGGCTGCGGGATTGATGTGCAAACTCTTATCAGCCCAGACCCGTTTCATGAACAGTGCCCATATCGGCAGGGCCGCAGATGCACCCTGGCCCAGTTGTTCGCTTCTGAACCTGAATTCACGGTCATCGCAGCCTACCCATGCGCCTGCCAGCAACTCGGGGGTATAGCCTATGAACCAGGCATCGGCCTGGCTGTTGGTAGTACCCGTTTTACCAGCTACATCAGCCGTTACATTGTACTTGAAGCGCATGCGCGCGCCGGTGCCGCCACTGGCCACCACACCACGCATCATCTTCACCATTTTAAAGGCCGTGTTAGGGTCTACCAGTTCTTTTTGCTGCGGTGAGAAACTCTTGATCAGCATGCCGTTCTTGTCTTCTATCCGCGATACAAAGAAGGGCTGCGTGTTCACACCCTTGCCGGGGAACATACTATAAGCGCCCATCATCTCGTACAGCGAAATATCTGATACGCCCAGCGCTACGGACGGGAATTTATCCAACCGGCTCACAATGCCGCATTTATGTGCAAAGTCTACAAAGGCATCTATGCCCACCTGCTTCAATACATACAGGGCCGCATTATTTATTGATCGTGCCAGGGCCTCCTTCATCGTCAGGTCGCCAATGACCTCTCCCGCATCCGCATCGTAGGGGTGCGTCATGCTGGGGAACTCTTGTGGGTCGGTCTTTACAATGCCGCAGGGCGAGTAGCCATTATTTACCGCAAAAGTATAGAGCAATGGCTTCATCGTAGAACCCACCTGTCTTTTGGTATTGATGTTTACGTGGTCGTACTGGAAATAGTTGTGGTCTATGCCGCCAACCCATGCCTTCACCGCACCTGTAAAAGGGTCCATAGCCATAAAGCCCGATTGCAGGTAGGTCTTCATGTATTTGATGGAATCCACCGGGCTCATCAATGTGTCTTTATAGCGGTTTTTGTTCCAGGCAAATACCCTCATTTTCACGGCATGGTTCATGGCCTCGGTGGCTTTTTCCTCACTCATGTTCTGGTTGCGGTATTGCTGGTACCTGTCTGATCCCTTAATACCTGCCTTCAGGATATTCTGTATCGCCTGGCCGCCCTTCGTCCATATGCTGCCGTCATTATAGCCGTTTTGCGCCATAAACTGTTTTTGCAGGCCTGTAAGGTGTTCGGCCATGGCTTCCTCGGCATATACCTGCATCTTCACATCCAGCGTTGTCCATATTTTCAGGCCGTCTTTATAAATGTCGAAGGGTGTGCCATCGGGTTTCTTCATGTCCTTCAGGGCGGCCTTCACTTGCTGCTCCACTATTTGCCTGAAGTAGGGCGCTATGCCATCGTGGTAGTCTATCTTATGGTAGTCCAGCGGTGTTTCCTTGGCCGTTAGTTCCATGTACTGGCTATCGTTGATAGTGCCATACTTGCGCATCTGGTCCAGCACCACATTCCTGCGCTCCCTCGATTTTATGGGGTGGCTGCGGGGGTTGTAGATGGTGTTGCCCTTCAGCATACCCACAAGCGTGGCCGCTTCGTCAATGGATACCTTATCGGGTGTCTTGTTATAAAAGGTCAGCGAGGCATTCCTGATGCCATACACATTATCCCCAAAGGGTACGGTGTTGAGGTACATGGTGATGATCTCATTCTTTGTGAGGTTGCGCTCCAACTTCACCGCAAGCACCCACTCCTTGAGCTTCATAAAAGGCAGTACCAACTTACTCATGCTCTGGCGAGGGAAAAGATTTTTAGCCAACTGCTGTGTGATGGTGGAGGAGCCACGTTTTTTATGTTGCAATACATATAAAGGTATGGCCATAGTGGCTATCGGGTCTATACCTGCATGCTCATAAAAGCGCGCGTCTTCGGTAGCCAGCAATGCATTCAGTATGTTCGGAGATATCTCAGAATATTTGCTGTTCGATCTGTCGAGCACATAATACCTGCCCAGCAGCGTGCCATCTGCTGCATATACATCTGAGGAGAGGGCGCTTTGCGGGTTCTCCAACTCAGCCAGTGAGGGCATATACCCCACCCAACCACTGTTGATGCCCCATATCAGTGCAGAGAAGGCAACGATCAGTAAAATGAATGTGATCCATAGTATCCGTACAGACCTTTTCATACCCGGTCCCTCCTCGGGCATTGCCCCTGTTTTCTTTTTCAAAATATTATCCGGTTTGCTTGCCACTGCTTAAAAATTTATGTATAGGTATGCTATTGATCAGCTCAATAGTTTCATAAGGCTATATGCCCTCAAATTTACATTTCTTTTTCATCTTCTTCCGGCATTACAAAAAATGCGGCAAACCGGGCCAGGTTAAAGAACCCGAAAAAGCGGCTGCTAAATGAAGTGCGCTGCGCCACCTGCCCCAGGAACGGAGCAAGGAAACCTGCTGCGTATTGTTGTTCATTCGGGGGCAGTTGCTGGTTGGCGTATTTCTTTTTCAGGTACACATTCATGAATTTGCTTAGATCGGTACCTAATTTTGGGTCTACCACTTCGCGTGCATACTTCATAGGTGTTATCTGCCCGCGTATGATGCCCGTCATATGCAGGTAGTAGGTTGCAGCCCTGTAGGCCCAGTACGGTTTATCGCCGCCTGCATCTGCGTGTTTATACCGCTCTATGTAGTAGCGCAGCACCAATCGGGGCAGGAACAATACAAGCAATATCAGTAAGCCTGCTATGGCCAGCGCTATATAGGCATACTGCCGTGCGGATACGGGCTTCGCTTCGGCCTTCTGCTCTTCCTT
Organism: uncultured Bacteroidota bacterium; assembly: GCA_903906615.1. Taxonomy (GTDB): domain Bacteria; phylum Bacteroidota; class Bacteroidia; order Chitinophagales; family Chitinophagaceae; genus Nemorincola. The sequence continues at coordinate 10,544 of CAIVKT010000014.1, forward strand.
CGGCTTGGCCTTAGCGGCATCCTTGCTTTTCAGGTATACCTCATCTATAGGCGTTTGTGCCGGGAATTTTTTGAGCAGGGATACGCCATTATCATTGGGTGCCGGTTCCAGCCGCTTCATCACCTCGGCATAAGATACAGAAGTTCCTTCATCACCCACGCGCACATTGCCCAGCGGCACCACCATGCTGTCTTTATACACCACGGCTATCTTCATATCCATAGGCACAGACACAGGCTTCGCCAGCTTGTATTCCTTGTCATGAAACACATACTGCCTTACCGATACGGTCATTAACTTCTTTAGCGTGTCTATATTCTCCACTACGCCTTCCGCTGCCAGCCATGCTTTTGGGGGCTGCATAGGCGGCGTTCCATCGGGCTGCGGGGTGGGGCGGGTCTCATTATCGTTGCCGACTGTGGTGTCAAAATCGAGCCAGCCATAGCCGGGGAAGTATACCTGCACCCACGCATGGGCCTGGTTGGCGTAGTACCAGTACCAGCCCTTGTTCTTATCGCTCCTGTCTTCGGTAAGAAAGCCCACTGCTATGCGCGAAGGTATGCCCAGCGACCGCAGCATGAACAGCGTAGCCCCCGCATAATAAGCGCAATACCCCTTGTGGTTCTCATTGAGGAAGTACATGAGCTTCGATGCGCTGGGCAGGTCGGGTACACCTGGGTTATCGGTATAGTGGTACAGCCTGTCGCCGTTCTCGTCTTTCGACCAGAAGTAGTTGCGAATAGCCAGCACTTTGTCTACAGGTGTTTTAGCAGTATCTGTGAGTTGGTGCGCCAGTGTGCTGATGGATTTGAACTTATCATTGCCCGGCATGAAGGTGTAATACTTCATGAATTTGGGGTCCATATCGTCATAGTCGGTCACGTGGCGCAGCAGCTCGAACCGCTGCTCCTGGAATTTCCTGAACACCGGTGTGGGTATGTTCTCCACGAAGTAGGCGCTGTTGAGGACAGAAACGTAACTCTTGGTCCTGAATGCGGATTTGAACTCATCCCTGAAATCCTTCTCTACGGTTATGGGCTGCACAAAGTAGCCCACATTGGGTGCCAGGAAGGTGCTTGGCGAAAGCATCTTGTTGTATATCTCTACATCCACCGTTTGCCGCAACTTGCTGCCGAGGCTGTTGCGGATCACAGAAGAATCCTGCTTGGTAGAGAACAGAGGTATCTTAGATGGGTCGGGCTCAAAGAGGTCGTTGTAGGGTATGGTGGAGTCGCGCTCAAAGGTTTCGGTGAGTGTATCAAACTTAGTGAAATAAAATGCGGTGAGGTACAGCGGGTTGGGCACATCGGTACCGGGGAAGAAGTTGTTGATGTGCGCGCAGAACAGCAATTGCTTGCTACGGCTCAGTGAGCTGCTGAGCCGGGTATAGTCATTGAGGTCGAAAGTGCCATCCTTGTTCTGCTTCAGCATACTGCCCTTGCCGGCCTTTGCGCCGCCCCCAAAGCTATCCACAGCAGCTTGCAGCTGTGGCCGGTACACATACACCACACTGCCCAATACCAGCGATGCCAGTACCCCGAAGAACACCAGCCTGCGCGATAGGTACCACCAGAAACGCTGCGATTTATCTTTGTAATTATAGATCTGCTCGGCAGTGAAGATGATGTAGATAGCGTAGAGCAATGCAGGCACAAAGGAACGCAGTATACCATTTACACTCTCCGAGTTCGATTTGGCGATCATCAGTATGCCCGCTACCACCAGCAACCCGGCTATGAATACCGACCAATACCGCAACCGCGTAAAGCCCCAGCCCACCAGCCACCCCGTGGCAAACAGGAAGGCGAAGAACATATAGTGCATGGTGATGAAGAACGTATCGAACTCGCCCACCACATACTTATCCAGCCCTTTATACAACACATACAGCCCGAAGATGAGCAGCGCATAAGTAGGCACAAAACGAAAACGGAATGCGTAGAACACAGCGGCGATACCCATGCCTGCCGCAAAATAGATGGCTTGCTGAAATGCCTGGTTTTGCAGTATGGAATAATACTGGTTCACATTCACCAGCAGGAAGTAGCCTACCGCCGCGGTGGGCAGTACCAGGAAGATCAGTTTGGCCAATAGCTCATTGACCGGTGCGGCACGTTGTATCCTCATATACTAAAACAGTAGTAAATATAGGAGAAAAGTATTGGCGGGAATGTTAAAAATCCCCGAATAATATATGTGCGCTGAAAACAGGCTATGATATGCTTTGTACTGCCTCGCTCAAATTCACTAATTTCGCCCTCTGTGAAAATAGCATTGATGAACAAGTATATCGTTTTCCTGGCACTATCGCTCCTCTCCCTTGCTGCCTGCAAGCAAAAGCCGGACGATGTGGTGGCGTCGGCTAATAAAAAAGTAGCCGCGATCAATAAGAAGTTGCCTGATTATAAGCAAAAGCTGGTTGATGACATCACCTCGCCCGCCAAGGGCAATATAACGGGCTACTACCAGGATGATGAAGTGAAAAAGGTGTACGCAGAGCATTTTTCGGACACCGACCGCATTTTTGCCGCTTATTACTTCGATGATGGTATGCTCATATATGCGGAAGAGCAGGAGTATAAATACAACTGCTCTGATAAAATAACGGCTGAAATAGCTGCGGCCAATCACGATTCGGTGTATTATGATGATAAAAAGACCCGTTTGTTGGTGAGCCGCTATTACTTTGATAAGAACAAGCTCATCAAATGGGAGCCACCCATCGCCGATGGTCAGCCTGCGCCTACCGGCGACCTGATCGCAAAGGAGTCGCTTTTGTGGGCGCAAACCCTTGTTTTGCTCAAGCAATTGAAGGACGAATAAGAAAACAGGATATACATCTGCATTATCCCGATTTTCCACTTTTTACTACGGCGAAAAATTCCTACTTTTGCGCCGTATTATTATTTTTATTTGATATAGATATGTCGGGACAACTTAAAGAGGTACGTAACCGTATAAAGTCAGTAACATCCACGCAGCAGATCACGAAGGCCATGAAAATGGTGAGCGCTGCCAAGCTGCGCCGTGCGCAGGATGCCATTATACAGATGCGCCCTTATGCGCAGAAGCTGCAGGAAATGCTCAGTAATATCGTTAGCGGGTCTTCATCAGAAGAGAGCATGCCGCTTGCTGATGTGCGCCCTGTGGAGAAAGTGCTGATCATACCCATCACCAGCGATCGCGGCCTCTGCGGCGGTTATAACTCTTACGTTATCAAGATGGCCCGCGAAATGGCCATCACCAAATACCCGGCGCAGCACGCAAAGGGCAATGTGACTTTGCTGCCTATAGGCAAGAAGGGTTACGAGTATTTTCAAAGGAACAATTACAAGATCGTTGAAGACTATTGGGACATTTTCTCCGACCTGTCGTTTGATAATGTGCGCCGTGCCGCAGTATATGCGCAGCAGGCCTTCCTGAATAAAGAAGTAGACCGTGTAGAGATCGTTTACAGCCAGTTCAAAAACGCGGCTACACAGGTATTCGTATCTGAGCCATACCTGCCCATACCTAAGTCGGAGAACAAGAAGACCGGCAAGAGCATTGATTTTGAATTTGAGCCGGCCATGGGCACATTGCTACAGGAGCTGATGCCTAAGATACTGAACACGCAGGTATATAAAGCCGTGCTGGATGCCAATGCCTCTGAGCATGGCGCCCGTATGACCGCCATGGACAAGGCCAGCGAAAACGCAGCCGAGATACTCAAGGCCCTCAAAATAAGCTACAACCGTGCCCGCCAGGCCGCCATCACCACAGAGCTTACGGAAATTGTAAGCGGTGCAGCAGCCCTTCAAGGTTAATCGCAACCAATATTTTTTCAAAAGCCTCCGCATTTTTGTGGAGGCTTTTTTATACCCTGCTCACGCAGTATGCAGCGAGGGTTCCCCTTTAAGGGTAGGGGTTGAGCGATGGCTTCCTCGCGACATGCCGCAGGTACAAGCAAATACCAACCTTGCAGGTTGCCCAAACAACGGTATATTTGTTACGCAATACCATGAAGCAATACTTCTTCGATCTTACACTTGCCCTGCGTGCTATACGCACCAACCGCCTGCGGTCTGTGCTTACTATAGCCATAATAGCGCTCGGTATTACAGCCCTCACAGGCATACTCACGGCGATAGAGGTGATGAGGGCCAGCGTGTATACCAACTTCAGCAGCATGGGGGTCAATACCTTCCAGATCAGCAGCAATGTGATCAAAAAGAAGCACATGGGCGGGCAGAATGAATATGTGGATACCCGCGATATATCTTACGATGAGGCCCGCCAGTTCAAAGAGCGGTTTCATTTCCCTGCCAAGGTTACTATGTCTTTCACCGGCACCAGCGTGGCTACTGTCCATTACCGCTCCGAAAAAACAAACCCTAATATCCGTGTGCGTGGTGTGGATGAGGCCTACATGCAGGCTACAGATACCAAGCTGGATTATGGTCGCAATTTCTCGGCTATGGAGATAGGCTCCGGCAGCTTTGTTTGTATACTGGGCAATGGCACGGCAAAAAAACTATTCAAAAATAATTTGTCTGATGCGCTCAACCAGGTCATATCTGTTGGCAATACCAAGTGCAGGGTTATAGGTGTGGCCGAGTCTAAGGGTGGCAGTATGATGATGAACCCCGACAATGTGGTCTTCATCCCCGTTAATACGGCCAGGTCGCTGTTTGGTAGTGACAACAGCTATCTAATCAACATCAATGTGGCTGATGTGCAGCTCAAAGAGATCGCTGCCGAAGAGGCGGAGGGGCTTTTCAGGGTCATCCGTAAAGTGCCGCTCGGCGACCAGAATAATTTTTCTGTGACACAAAACAGCGAGATCGTTACCAAGGTACTCAGTAGCATCCAGTACATTGGCCTTGCGGCCATTGTCATTGGTATTATCACACTGCTGGGCTCAGTGATCGGGCTTATGAACATCATGCTGGTATCTGTTGCCGAGCGCACCCGCGAGATAGGCGTGAGCAAAGCATTGGGTGCCCGCTCATCGGTCATTAAGCGGCAGTTCCTTACAGAGTCCATCCTCATCAGCCTTATGGGCGGCGCGGCAGGTGTTATCTTGGGTATGCTTGTAGGCAATATTGTGGGTATCTTCTTCAAGACAGGCTTCATTGTGCCCTGGCTGTGGATAGGTGTGGGTGTAAGCCTTTGTGCCTTGGTGGGTATCATATCCGGCATTTACCCGGCCATAAAGGCCTCCCGCCTCGATCCTATTGATGCTTTACGATATGAATAACCTATGCCGTAATAACATATTGTTTACATTTGCTAAAATTAATTATTAGATTTGCCCACGATCATCAGGCGGTATGCACCCTAAACACAGGCTACTTTATATAACGGCAACGCTTCTCTTCCTGTTTGCGCTGCATCCGTGTGTTGTTTTTGGCCAGTCCAATGGTTCCTTTTACCTGAGCGCAGGGTATAATGAAGGCTGGTATGGCAAGTCTACCATACACATTGACCAGCCCGACCTGAATAACAGCTACGATATACAGAAAGCCCCCGGCAACAATAAGACCCATACGGCTATAGGCCCGTTGCACCTCAATTACCGCATCGGCTACTATTTCGATCATTACCAGGTAAATGGGTTAGAGTTGAATTTCGACCCCGTGAATTACCAGGTGACGCCCGGCAAAACGGTGCATGTAAATGGCACGGTCAATAACCTGCTGGGGTGGAACAAGAGCTTCGCATTCACGGCTAAAAACGGCTTTTATTATAAGTTTGAAGGGGCCGATCTGTTATTGCTTAACTATGTGCGCAGGTTTGAAGTATACCGCCCTACCTCAAAAAAGATAGGGGTAGATGTGCTGGGCAAGATAGGCGGCGGGCCTGCGTTGCCGGTCTTCAACAACAGCCTTTCCGGCGATGCGGCTGCGGGTAAGCAGTTTCAGTATGGCGGATGGAATGCCGCGGCGGAAGTGGCCTTGCGGGGCACCTTTTACCGTTACTTATATGTGGAGATAGCCGCAAAGTACGATCATGCGCAGCTCAATGCGCTGCCTGTGTACGAAGGCACAGCGCGCCAAAACCTCAATAACTATGAAGCCATTGGCAGCATTGGTTTTACGTTTCCTGTAACCCGCCGGAACCCGTTGTTTTATGTAGAGCATGAGATCGTGACCATACTACCTTTATTCCTGCGCAAAGACAGTACCGACCTTGCCACCAGCGAAGCCGCCAGGAAGAACAGGCATAAAAAAGGCGAAGGCGATGCGGCAGATAGCCTGAATGGAAAAGACATTCCCGAATTTCAGAGCGTGCTGGATAAGAAGAGGAAGCGGCTGGAGCGCCTGCGGGCCGATAGCCTCGCCAATGCCGTGGGCATGCACAGCGAGGACAGCCTGATGAATGCCATACCCACCGACCTGATGGGCAGGGATAGCCTGATACGGGATAGCCTTGTAAAAGACAGCCTGCTGAAAGCCAACCCTGGTGGCGGGCAGAAGAAACGCAAATGGTGGCAGAAGAAAAAGAAAGAAACACAGGTTGTATCCGATAGTACACAAGCCCCTGCTACAGCTATTCCGCCTGCACCCGCAGACACAGCACAGAAGGCTGCGCCTGCTGTACCAGACGATACCAAACCCAACGTGGACAGTATGCTCAACAGCAGCATACCCGCCGCGCCTCCATCTGACACACCACCACAGGCTACACCAAAGGCTGCAACAACCGACACTACAGCCACCGCGCCCAAGCTGAGCAAAAAAGACAAAAAGAAACTGGAGAAAGAAAAGAAGCGACTGGAAAAAGAAGCAGAGAAGAAAAAGAAAGAAGAGGATAAGAAGAAAGCAGAAGAACTAAAACAAGCCGCAGAAGAGCCCAAAATACCGGACACACCACCCGTAACGGATACTACAAAAAAGGATGGTCAATAAGGCCATCCCAAAATGATCTATACAGCATCGGGATCAACCCACCTGCTGCGCAATATCTTCCATGCTGATGCCGTTGTGGCTTTCATCGTAGGTGCATTCACCATTCTTAATGATGAGTATTTGCGGGCTTTCGTGGTGTACATGAAAGTCGGTGGCTATCTTGTTAGAGAGGCCACGGTATTTGATGAGGTCGAGGTAGTAAAAGGCTGCGCCCTCGGGCGCCTGTTCGCGGTCCAGCCTGCTTTTGGCCATGCTGCTGATGGAGCAGCGGGTGCTGTGCTTGAAGATAACCACAGGCTGCTGTTTGCTCTGCTCTGTTATTTGCGCTAATTGCTGTTCTTCGGTAAGCGGTATCCAATTCATGATGCAAATTTACGAAAGAAGGTCCAAATGATTTGTTAGAAAAGGTTATAGCGCCATAGCGGGGATCAATAATACGCATGGGTGAGAATGCAAAACCCCGGCCTTAGTTGGCCGGGGCTTCTATGTTTGTTAGCGTTTTATTTAAAACTCAGCGTTCTTTGGTGTGCGGGGGAATGGTATCACATCGCGTATGTTCGTCATGCCGGTAACGAACTGTACGAGGCGCTCAAAGCCCAGCCCGAAGCCTGCATGCGGCACAGTGCCATAGCGGCGTGTATCCAGGTACCAATACATTTCATCGGCAGGTATGTGCATCTCGTTCATGCGCTGTGTAAGCTTGTCCAGCCTTTCTTCGCGCTGCGATCCGCCTACCAGCTCGCCAATGCCCGGCACCAGTATGTCCATTGCGGCCACCGTTTTACCGTCATCGTTCTGGCGCATGTAGAAGGCCTTGATGTCCTTAGGATACCCCGTTACGATCACCGGTTTCTTAAAGTGCTTTTCCACCAGGTAGCGTTCATGCTCGCTCTGCATATCTATGCCCCAGCTCACATCGTACTTGAATTTCTTCTTCTTATAAGCAGGTGATTCCAGCAGTATGTTGATGGCATCGGTATAGGTGATGCGCTCAAATTTATTGTTTAGTACCAGCTCCAGCTTTTCTATTAGCGCCATGTCGCTGCGCTCAGCTTGTGGCTTTTGTTTTTCTTCATCCATCAGCCGCTGTGCAAGGAATTCCAGGTCTTCCCTGTTGTGTTCCAGCGCATAGGCGATCACGTACCTGATGAAGTCTTCGGCCAGGTCCATGTTGTCGTTAATATCATTGAAAGCTACTTCCGGCTCTATCATCCAGAACTCGGCCAGGTGTCGTGCTGTGTTAGAGTTCTCAGCCCTGAAGGTAGGCCCGAAGGTGTATACCTCGCCAAATGCCATAGCGCCCAGCTCGGCTTCCAGTTGCCCGCTCACGGTAAGATTGGTGCAGCGGCCAAAGAAATCTTCTTTATAGTTCACGCTGCCATCTTCATTACGCGGGGTGTCCTCGGTAGGGAGTGTGCTCACACGGAACATCTCGCCCGCGCCCTCGGCATCAGATGCGGTGATGATGGGCGTATGCAGGTACACAAAGCCTCTGTCGTTATAGAATTTATGCACCGCGTAAGCCAGTGTATGGCGCACGCGGAATACAGCCCCGAATGTATTGGTGCGGAAGCGCAGGTGCGCTATCTCGCGCAGGTATTCCAGGCTCGGGCGGTTCTTTAATTGCAGCGGGAATTGCTCGGGGTCGCACGCACCAAGCATGGTTACGTTGTCTGCCTTTATCTCTACCTTCTGGCCCTTGCCTAAGGAAGGTATCACTGTGCCATCCACACTTACAGATGCGCCGGTGGTGATGCTTTTGAGCAGCGCCTCATCAGCGCCCAACTCTATCACCACCTGTATATTGCCCATGCACGAGCCGTCATTCACGGCAATGAACTGGTTATTACGAAATGAGCGTACCCATCCTTTTATGTTTACTTTATGGCCTGTCTGTTCGCTTTGTAGTATGTCCTTGATCTTGGTGCGTTTCATTGCGCGTATTATTTGTTTGCTTTATTTATTAGTGCTGAAAAAGAGGTATTTGATGGCCAGTATCATTAAAAATCCCCCAAAAATCCTTTTTAAAGTGGTGTCATCCAAATTCGTCACCACTTTACTGGCAAAAAAGCTGCCCACCAGGAAACCGCATATCAGGATACCTGCCACCCTGAGGTCCACATTGCCTGCTTTGTAATACTCCATCACAGCGAGTATGCCTATTGGCGGCAACAGCATCACCAGCGAGGTGCCTTGTGCCATCTTCTGGCTCATAGCAAATATCATCACCAGCGCCGGAACAATGACGATGCCACCACCAATACCCACTACGCCACTTACTATGCCTGCAACAACACCCAACACCAGCAAACCCAATAGTGTAACC
>CAIVKT010000015.1 GCA_903906615.1 uncultured Bacteroidota bacterium
GCACTATACATACTATTAATGGTTGTACTGAATTTTCAACAGATACTGTAAGGGTAGGGTCTGTTCAGCATCCGTCATTTACTGCAAGCGCAACAAATATTTGTGCAGACAGGTCCATCACCTTCAGAAGCCGCTCCACCGATTCCACACTTATTGATCTATATACCTGGGGTTTTGGAGATGGTACGGATACTGTAGCAAACCACCTGCCTGTAGTTGTTCATAATTACACTACTACGGGTACGCATACTGTATCCTTGTCCGTAGGGTATAATGGTTGTTTCAGCACTAATTATTACGTTACGGATACTGTGCAGCCTACACTCGCTGTGCTGCACTTTGGTTATAACTGCTCGCCGGCACCGTTGACCACCGTTGCTTTTGCTGATTATTCTGTTGGAGACACCACTCATTTCTGGACGTTTGGAGATGGGGCTACGTCTACTTCCAGGAACCCTGTGCATAACTATGCAACAGCATCAACCTATCCTGTAACGCTGACTACGTTTAACTCCGTTACCGGATGCCGCGATACAACCGGCGGAAGCGTGTATCTCGCCAAACCATATATTGCCTTTAATGCCGTGGATACTACTCTTTGCCGTGATCAGTTAGATACCATCATATCTACCGTATTTCGCGGAGACACTTCTTCTGCGCCGGATGCGTATGGAGATTATGTAGGTGCGCGGCGATATCGCTGGTATATAGACAGTGTGTATGCCGATAGTTCTTCTGCGGCGTTTCTTCATGCCTTCCATACAAATGGGAGGTACAGTATAAGCCTTGTGATCACAGATAATCATGGCTGCCTGGATACGCTCACCAAAACAAATTACCTGACTGTGGCCAAGCCTATAGATAGCTTTAGCTATACGCCGTCTACTGCCTGCGGGCCGGTAACTGCGCATTTCATTGACCATACTACTGATCTTTCGGGGGTTGCGGTCACCAGTTATTTCTGGACATTTGGGGATGGTACGCCGGGAGCACTAACATCTCCCTTCCCGGCATGGCTATATACTGCCCAGGGGGCTTATACGGTGCAGGAGATCACAACAGATGCCTTTGGCTGTAGTGATACGTTTCAAAATGCCACACCCATTAGCGTATACAAACCCACTGCTTCCTTCACTACGGGCAGCTATGTAGTATGCGGTGGCACTTCTATTCATTTCACCAATACATCTACCGGTATTGCCAGCTCACTATGGCTGTTTGGCGACGGCGGCACATCTACGGTTACTTCTCCCAATCATATTTTTACTGTTCCGGGTACTTATACCGTCAAGCTTGTGGTATTTGATACACATAGCTGTGCCTCTGATACTTTTGCCATAGGGCCTTTTACTGTGAACCCATACCCGGTATCGTCCTTTCATATGACCGACTCATTTGCCGTATGCGCACCACTGAATGTTGATTTCATAAACACCAGTACCGGGGCTACTTCTTATAACTGGATATTTGGCGATGGCACATCTTCATCTGCTACCACGCCAAGTGATGCTTATCTCTCGCCTGGCTATTATACCGTACAGCTGATCACGAACAATTCCTATGGCTGTATGGATACTGCCCTGGGCCATGTAAATCTCTTTGGGTATACGGGCGCGTTTACCTATACGCCTACATCAGGTTGTTCGCCTCTGTCCGTTCACTTCTCCGCTACCATTAGCAGCGTTACCAGTCTTACCTGGGATTTTAATGATGGCACTACAAGTGCTGGTTCCACATCAAGTACCGCAACACATGTGTACGTTGCACCAGGCGAGTATGTGCCCAAGCTAACACTTACCGATAGCTTTGGCTGTCGCAACTTCAGCCTCGGCGCCGATACCATCAAAGTAGATACAGTGATAGCAGGCTTCACCATCGCGCCAAACCCCGTTTGTGTAAATAGTCCTGTATCCTTTCACGATACATCCTCCAGCCTGTTGTCTTCTGTAAATACATGGACGTGGAGCATTGCGAGCGGTGTAACGAGTACGCTAACCACGCCTCCGGCATATACTTATACTGCTACAGGTACCTATCCTGTTACCATGACCGTAACAGATGGTATAGGCTGCAGTAAATCTATAACGGAAAATGTGCGCGTAACCGGGCTGCCCGGACCTATTGCCGGCCCTTCCATTATTTGTAACCGGCTCACCTCTACCTATACAGACACTGCATCCGGGGGCACCTGGAGCAGTAGCAACCTTTCGGTGGCAACTATTGGCTCAGCTACGGGTATACTCACCGCCTATTCAACCGGCATCACTACATTAACATATACACTCGGCTCGGGTTGCGCTGTATACCGTACGGTTTCGGTCAATCCTTCCCCGCTGCCCATTGTTGGTAGCGCAGGTATATGCACGGGCGCTACTACTTCTTTAACCGATGCTACAAGCAGCGGAGTGTGGAGCAGCGCCTCTCCTACAGTGGGTACGGTTTCGGGTACAGGTACGGTAGCAGGTATTGCTGCCGGTACTACCACCATCTCGTATACAGTAGCGGGTTGCCCGGCTATATTGGTGGTAACGGTAAGCCCTGCTCCGGGAATTATCGGTGGCCCCGGTAGTGTTTGTACCGGCAGTAGCATCACGCTGACCAATACATTGCTCACCGGGTTATGGAGTACTGCTGCGGCTACCGCTTCAGTAAACTCTACCTCGGGCAGTGTTACGGGTATATCCGGTGGCACTGCTTTGATCAGCTATGTTTCCGGACCGGGTTGTTTAGTTACTAAAACAATTACCGTCAATCCTATATCACCCATATCGGGTGTGTCAGGCCTGTGCCTCGGCGCCACAACCACATTTGTAGATGGCGGCGGCGGGCATTGGACCAGCAGCAGCACTTCTGTGGCTACCATAGGTAGTTCTTCCGGCCTGGTGAGTACTGTTGCCACCGGTGTTACCACTATAAGCTATGTTTTATCTACAGGCTGTTCTGCCACTACTACGCTTACTGTAAATGCAGGCCCTTCCAATATTGCGGGCCCTACTTCCGTATGCGTTGGCTCATCCATATCATTGAGCGACACCGCAGGCGGTGGCTTGTGGACCATAGCCCCGCTCGCGACTGCTATCATTGGTTCATCGTCCGGCCTTGTTACCGGTGATGCTGCCGGTTTAGCTATTGTTACTTATTCGCTGGGTGTGGGCTGCACAAGAAATCTTACCATCACAGTCAACCCTTTGCCTCTATCTGTTTCAGGTACAAATCATGTTTGCCTTGGCGCTACTACTTCATTGGCCGACGGAACTACAGGCGGCGCATGGAGCAGCCTGCCTTCTTCAGTAGCCACCATTGGTACTACAGGCACCGTAAGTGGTGCCGGAGTTGGCGCTGCGATAATTACTTATACACTGCCGACAGGTTGCTCCACTGCATTCCCGCTCACAGTTAATTCTTTGCCTGCAAGTATTTTTGGTACTTCAAGGGTATGTATAGGGTTAACAGATACACTTACTGATGCTACTCCCGGTGGAACCTGGAGCAGTACCCCCGGTACTGTGGCTACCATTGGCAGCTCTACAGGTGCTGTGTTTGGTGTTGGCACAGGTGTGGCTACAGTGGACTATATCGTCGGTGCCACAGGCTGCGCTGCCGTAACAACCGTTACTGTAAATACCACAGCCGATTCCATAACAGGGACACCCCGGGTGTGTATAGGCAATTCGACAATATTGAGTAACCCAACCCCTGGTGGCATATGGAGCAGCAATGATCTTTCTATTGCTACAGCAGGCTCTTCATCGGGCCTTGTTTCCGGTATCACAGCCGGGGTTACTAACATTACTTATTCATTGGGTGGTGGCTGTACGGCTACAACGTCCTTTACCGTTAATGGGCATCCCGTAGCAATTACCGGGGCCAGGAATGTATGCCCCGGCGCTACCGATACTTTGACCGATACTCCGCCTGGCGGCTTGTGGACCAGCAGCAATAGCTTTATCGGTATTGTCGGTTCATCGAGCGGTGTAGTAACAGGCGTGTCTACCGGCACGTTTACGGTTAGCTATTCATTGGGCGCAGGGTGTACCTCTTCAGAGGTGATCACGGTCAATATCGCACCGGTGGGTATCATAGCCCCATCGGCAATATGCAAAGGCGCCATAGCAACATTATATGAAACAACCACAGGCGGCACCTGGAGCAGCGGGGCAACCGGTATTGCCACAGTAACCACGAGTGGCTCTGTTTTCGGCGTTGCTGGCGGCGAGGCGGCGATCAGCTATACCATTTCTGATGGCTGCTCTGCTATAGCCCGTTTCCCGGTAATAGCAGTTCCACCGATCACCGGCCTCCACAATGTTTGTGCATGGGGCGATACGGCTACGGTACACGATTCCCTTGCCGGCGGCAGCTTTACGAGTACGTTGGTGACGGTATCCCTTCTGGGCGATGTGCTTTCCTACGGGCCGGGTACAGCAACTATCACGTATACTGTACCTGCGGGTTGCTTTGCTACTGCAACACTTACTGTAAACCCGTTACCCGGCTTCATTACAGGCGACAGGAACTTATGCACCGGCCTCACTACCACATTGGTTGATACAACACTGGTGGGTATATGGACAAGTGGTAACATAGCGGTGGCCACAGTAGGGCCTTATTCAGGTATTGTGTCCGGTGTTACTACAGGCACGGCTCCTATTACATTTACGATACCGGCAACAGGCTGCCTGCAAACAGAGACAGTAACTGTCAGCGCATTGCCATCTCCGTTGGCAGGTACTGCAAATATCTGCGTAGGGGCTACTACCATACTTACTGATACTACGGCCGGTGGCTTATGGACTACCAGTAGCAGTACCATAGCTACCGTATCCGGCGGCCTCGTATCCGGTGTGCTTGCCGGTGATGCTACGATCACTTATACAATGGGTGTAGGTTGCTTCGCCACAAGGGTGATCACAGTTGATCCGCTACCTGCTGTTTATTCGGTAACAGGTGGTGGTAATTATTGCGCATCCGGCACAGGTGTACATATTGACCTGTCCGGATCACAAACAGGCATCAGCTACCAATTATATTATGGTGGTTCAACTGTTGGCAGCCCGGTAACCGGCACGGGCCTTGGCCTCGATTTTGGTTTAGAAACTACAGCCGGCGCTTACCGCGTGGTAGCTACCACTACCGCAGGATGCACCAGTACCATGTTCGGGGGCGCTACAATAAACATAACACCTTCTGTAACGCCAACCGTAAGTATCAACGTAACACCTGCTGACGTGGTTTGTGCGGGTACAGAAGTTACTTTACGATCAACAATAACAAACGGTGGTTCTGCGCCTACATACGCTTGGTTCATCAACGGCGCTAATACAGACTCGGCCCGTTCCTCCTACATCTATACGCCTGCTAATGGCGATGTGGTGATCCTCACCCTCACCAGCAACGAGCCGTGCGCGGTTCCGGCTACTGTCACCAGTAATGCGATAACCATAACCGTTGATCCTGAATTGATACCCATAGTTACTATTGCAGCTCATCCCGGTACATCCATCACTACCAGCCAGGCCGATACATTGGTGGCCAGCGCTATAAATGGTGGCACATCGCCTACCTACCAATGGGAAGCCAATGGTATAGCAATACCCGGCGCTACCAATGCTACCTATACGGCCAGTAACTTCACTAATGGAGATTCATTAGTGTGTATTGTTACCAGTAGCGGCCCTTGCGGGGGCCATACTTCAGGTGGCGGTGTAAAGATCACTGTCGGCCATGGTAATGTGGGTGTGATACTTACGTCTGTAGTGGGCGACAACATCGCTGTGATACCCAACCCGAATAAAGGCGAGTTTACTATCAAGGGAAGTCTCGCAAGTATAGCCGATGCAGAGGTGTCTGTGGAGATGACAGATATGCTGGGCCAATCAATTTACAAAAAAAATGTACAGGCAAATAATGGCAAGCTCAATGAAAAGATAACACTATCCAACACTGTTGCTAACGGAGTGTACCTGCTGACTATCCGCTCTGGCGAAGAAACGCATATCATCCATATGGTAGTGGCACAGTAGCAGGTACTTATTCCGGTAACTTGAAATTCGGATTTATTTGATGAATGATAGCTTCATATTTTTTGGAGCTATCATTCATTTTTAGTTTCCGGTAAGCCATTGCAATATTGGGCAGGTCCTGCACATTGTTAGGGTCAAGCGCCCATTCTTTTTTGAAAATATCAATAGCGTTCTCGTATTGCCCCAACTGAAAATAAGCGATGCCGAGATTGCCGTAAGCATTGGTAAGGTGGCTGTCAGTTGCTATTGCTTTTTTAAATTGCTCTATAGCCTCCGGGTATTTCTTGAGCCCGAAATAAAATATCCCAAAGTCGTTTATGGCGCTCGCATTGGTGTGCAGTAAGAGAATGTTTTGCCGGTAATGGGCCACTGCCGAATCAAGATTGTTCATCTTGATAAACGCCGTAGCTATTTTTACATGCTCGCCACCGTATACCGAATCTGC
>CAIVKT010000016.1 GCA_903906615.1 uncultured Bacteroidota bacterium
CAGGCAATGTGTTCTTTAATGTGAACAGCAAGAACTTTACTGTCACCTTCAATTCTTCTTCCCCTGTATCGCCTACGGGTGTGCAGCCTGTGGCTACAGCGAGCAAGGATGTGAAAGTATATCCTGTTCCTGCAAAGAATACCCTGCATGTATCATCAACCTCTGCTATGACCGCTGAAGTGTACAACACTGTAGGCCAGAAAGTATGGGCAGGCAACGTGAATGGCCAGGTGGATATTGCTATCGGAACATGGGCAAAGGGCATGTACTACATGCAACTGCTGGATGAGGATAACAATATAGTTGTGAAGAAATTTATTGTAGAATAAGAGATCAGGACACTTGATAAAAGCAAAGGCTATCCCTTATCAAGGATAGCCTTTGTTGCGCTTGCAATATCCGGATAACTGAAGGTGAAGCGCGAGTATTCAGATTTGACAACTTTTAAAAAGTTGTCAAATCTGAAAGAACAAAAACTAAGTAATAGAACACAAAGGCTATCCCTTCCCAAGGATAGCCTTTGTTGCGCTTACAATGTCTGGATAGTTGAAGGTGAAGCCTGCATCCTGTATCTTCTGCGCGCTTACGGTGCAGCTTTGCAATACCTCAATGCTCATCTCTCCGAGTATTATTTTGAGGGCAAAAGCAGGGGCAGGTACAGGCAGGTGGATGCCGCCCTTTACCTTGCCGATGGTGTTCATCAGAGTGCGGTGGGTTACAGGCGTTGGCGCTACTGCATTGTAAATACCGGTGAGCTCTTTTTGCTCTAATGCGAATACGATCATCCTTGCCAGGTCGTCTACTTCTATCCAGCTTACCATTTGTGTGCCGCTGCCGAGGATAGGTTTTATCCCGAAGGATAAGGGCCGGGACAGCACAGGGAACGCGCCGCTCTCTTTGCCCAATACAATGCCAAAGCGCAGGATGACGGTGCGTACCGTAGGTTCAGTTTTGTGGGCGGCATCTTCCCACTGCTGGCAGGTGTTGCCGAGGAAGTCGGAGGAAGGTATGGATGTTTCGGTGAATGGCCGGGCATCGCCACGGTCGCCGCCATAATACCCGGTAGCCGATGTGCTGATGAAGGTTTTGCAATTGGGCGCGAATAGCTTCATTTGCGCTACAAGGAAATCAGTAAAGTTTACCCGGCTTTCTACGATCTCTTTCTTTCTTTTGTCGCTCCAGCGTTCATCGGCTATGCCTGCGCCGGCCAGGTTTACAATGGCATCCAGTTTGCCAAGGGCATCAGTATCACATTCTTGTTTGGTGGCATCAAGGTGGGCGTAGGCAATATTGCCCTGTGCTGCCTTAGCCTGCCCGCGCGTAAAAATAATGACCTGGTAGCCCTTGCTCACCAATAAACGGGATAGATGCTGCCCTACGAACCCTGTGCCTCCTGTAATGCCTATAGTTGCCATAATTGCCGGTATTAGGCACTAAAGATATTAGGGTAAGTGTAATTTATTTCCCAATACTTTGCCAAATAAGGGCTGGTTTAACATTATTTTCTATTTCTTATACAATATTCGGCAGGTTTATTCGTTTTTTTCTAAACCACATTTACTCAATGAACAAAACTTTACATAAGAAACTTACTGAAAAACACCTTTACGACCATGCACACAGCATTGTGTTTGCCAAAGGTGATCTGTCGTCCCGGATGGCTGATGAGGTGAACCTGCTGAAAGAAGCAGCGGCAGACCTGCTGCAACCAAGGCCGCAGGCCATAGCCAATATACTGAGGCTGGCGAGGGAATTGTAATTGAAGAAGGATACCTACTCGCTATCCTTCTTTCGTTGCTCCTCCCACTCGGCACGGTGCTTGCGCAGGGGGTGTTGTTTTGATTTGTTGAAGATCATCATGCCGTTCTCGCGGCCTGCCCGGCGGGCACGTTGCTCATCGGGCGATAGGTTCTTTTCTTCCATGCACTCGGGGCTGCAGCAGCCTTCTAATTTAACAGCACAGGCTTCGCATTGGATAAAGAGCAGGTGGCAGCCATCGTTCAGGCAGTTGGTGTGGGTGTCGCAGGGTGTGCCGCATACGTGGCATACCGCTAATACATCATCGGTGATGCGCTCGCCCAGGCGCTCGTCGAATACGAAGTTCTTACCCTTGAACTTCAATTCCAGGTTTTCCTCTTTTGCCTTGCGGGCATATTCTATGATGCCGCCCTCTACATGGAATACATTTTTGAAGCCATTGTGCAGCATATAGGCGCTGGCCTTCTCGCAGCGTATGCCGCCGGTGCAGTACATAATGATGTTCTGGTCCTTTTTGTCTTTGAACATATCTACGGCCATGGGTAGCTGGTCGCGAAAGGTATCGGAGGGTATTTCTATGGCGTTCTCAAAATGGCCCACTTCGTACTCGTAGTGGTTGCGCATGTCCACTATTATAGTGCCGGGCTGGGCAGATAGCTCATTGTATTCTTTGGCCTTCAGGTATTTGCCGGTATGCGATGGGTCGAAGCTGGCATCATCCAGCCCATCAGCCACTATCTTGGCGCGCACCTTCATACGCAATACCCAAAACGATTTACCATCATCATCCACCGCAATGTTCATACGGATGCCGTTCAGTTCGGGTGCAGCAGCATACAGGGTTGCTTTAAAAGCCTCGTAGTTGTGCGTAGGCACGCTCATTTGCGCATTGATGCCCTCGCCGGCGATATAGATGCGCCCGAAGACACCCAGTTCACTAAATTTGATGTACAGCTCGTCGCGGAATGCAGCAGGATCGGCTATCTTGAAATACTTGTAGAAGGACACTGTGGTACGTGGCTCGGTCTCGGCCAGCATACGCTGTTTCAGCTCCTCATTATTTACGCGGTTGTGTAGCACTGGCATGGTGTACCTTCTTTGTTTTTTTAGAGAAGGTGCAAAAGTAAGGTAATTGGTTAATAAGGTAAAAGGTTAATTAGTTAAAAAGTGTAGTGGGGATTTGCAGGTAGTGGAGGCGTTTTTTACATTTGTCCTGATAACTTTTGGATTATAGGACACATGGAAGTAGAATTTCGGTTAACACGGGAAGATTATTATAAAGAGATTAGGCGTACCATCGTTAACCGCCATGGTGTTCGCAAAATATATTTTGTCTGTTTTGTTTGTCTTTTTTCACTCACTAATGGTAATGGCTCGACACCAAATAGCGTTGCAATGTTTTTTAGGTTCTTATGCTTATTCTCCCTGTCAACCATATGCGTTTATTTTATACCGTACTTATTGGCTATGAGGAAAGCGAGAAAAGCATTTGTAGAAAAGCCATCATTATTAGAAAAGAAAAAGATATTGTTGCGCGACGATGAGTTTGAAGTGCAATCAGCTAAGGAAAATGGGAAAAGAAGTTACAGTATTACTAGTGCCTCGATGATGGAGGATTATATAAGAATTGATGTGCCGGGGGTAAATTCTTACCTGATACCTAAAAGTGCATTTTCAGACAGGAACGATGCTGCTAATTTTTTTGAAAAACTGAGTAGGGGAATTGCAAAATATAGACCCGGAGTAAAAGTGCAGAACAAACCTTATGTGACTAAGAATCCACGTAGAATGTATTATTGGGGACTTCTGGGACTTGTTCCTATGGTTGGTTTTTTTGCAGGGATTGTGCTAATACTGCGCGGCATATTTGATTTTAAAGACAAGTGGATGGTATTCATTGGAGTTGGTGGTATCTCGTTCACAGTATTGGTGTATAGTTGCCTGGTAAATGTTACAGGAAGTAGTCCGTTGTTCAGGCAGAATTACATAATGATTACCAATAGTCAGATGAATACTTTGGTGAAGGGTATAGAATTTTACAAAATTCAGAACGGTGTTTACCCGGATAGTTTGCAGCAGGTAACAAAACAAGAAGCATTTACATCCATCTATGATCCATTCTTGTTTAATACTGGTAAACAAAAAGCAGGCATATTCCACTACCAAAACCTTGGTAACAAATACACGTTATTCTCTGTAGGCCCCGATGGCCTGCCTAATACTGCTGACGATATTTACCCAAACCTGAAGATCAATGATACCAGCAAGTGCGGGTTGGTGATTAACAGGGCTGGGCAATGACCTGAATATTATTGAGTATGATGAAGATAAAATTGATCCCAACAAGCAATAGCATAGTTTTATCTGTGCCTGATAATTATGTTGGCAAAGAATTGGAAGTACTGATCTATGCGCAAGATGAAGTGATTGATGGAAAAGTTAAGAAATCAGGCAATGCGGCCCAGTATAAAGGATTGTTCACTAAAGAAGAGGGAGAACGATTTCATCAATACCTGAAAGACTCGAAATAAGCATCGCCCCCGAGCGTATAGTTCATCCAGAAGGGCATTGAGTCATTGAGCTATTGAGTCATTGAGCCATTATTTACCTACTTTTACCGCCTAAATATCCCTTCTTGATAGACGATAAACGCTCCATGTTCCGAAACCGGCTGCTGAAGGTGTACAAGCACTACAGCAAGATAGCGCGCAAGCAGAATATTGCCTGCTTCCGGTTCTATGACCACGACCTGCCCGAATTTCCCTTTGCCATAGATTGGTACAATGGAGTAGTGCATGCCGCAGAATACAAGCGCCGCCACGGCATGGAGGATGCCGAGCATGAGGTGTGGCTGCAAAGCTGCAAGGAGGTGCTGGCCGCAGTGCTGGAAATACAGCCAGACAATATATTCATGAAGATACGACAGCGCAAGGCTGGCCGCCAGGGGCAATACGAGAAGTTTGACGAGCAAAAGGTAGAGCGGATAGTACCGGAGAATGGCCTCAGCTTTATCATCAACCTAACGGATTACCTGGATACGGGGCTGTTTCTTGATCACCGCATTACCCGTGGTATGGTGCGCGAGGAGGCTAAGGGGATGAACGTATTGAACCTGTTTTGCTACACAGGTTCGTTTAGTGTGTACGCAGCCGCAGGTGGCGCAGCAACGGTAACGTCTGTTGACCTTTCCAAAACGTACCTCAACTGGGCCAAGCGCAATATGCAGTACAACAAGCTGTATAAAGACACCCAGCACGATTTTATACATGGCGATGTGATAGAGTGGCTCAACTTTATGCCTGCCGATGCCTATGATATTATAGTCTGCGATCCGCCCACATTTTCCAACAGCAAGCGCATGGAAGACAACTTTGATGTGCAGCGCGACCATGTGGCCCTCCTCAAAAAGCTACTGAAGGGCTGCACAGAAACGGGCAAAATATACTTCAGTAACAACTACAAAGACTTCGTCCTCGACCGCGACAGTATACCCGCGACCGTGGTAAAAGACATCACCGGGCAAACCACCCCGTTCGATTTCCAGGGAAAGCTGCACAGGAAGTGTTATGTGATTGAGAAATGATATATGGGTTGTGGTGTATGTTACGCCCTGAAAGGGCAAAATCCCATAGCGGTGTGCAACGCCCATCGAAATAATGTGGGTGGGCATCGCCGCCCATAGGCGTAATAGTTGATGCGGTTTTGTTCATCGCGCGTTTAATAGGGCGTTATTCATCGCGCGTTGTTCATCGCGAGTTAATAGGGCGGTGCCCTATTCTATGGGATTTTGCCCTTTCAGGGCGCGTGTTATGTTGTGTCGAGAGTCGAGTGGCTTTGACCGCAGCTGAGGTATTTCGTCCTTCCGGGCTTTCTCACGGTTAATACCTCTTGCAGTAGGTATTGGAGGATTACCCCATAAAATGGAAGTTTTCTTTGCCTTTTCTGGGTGTAATAACACACAGAGGAACATTTACGCCCTATCTACCTCATTTATTATCAATCTATTAGCCACTAATAAAGTCACATTCACCCCGGGTTGGATAATTTATTTTAACTATTGATTAATTATTCTCCTGAAAATCGTTAATTTTATATAACATAGGGTGCAGTCACCCAACCATTTCTATTGTAAATCGGTCTTATTGTATAGTAGTGATTAATAACAAATATACTTGTCTATAGCTTTGGCATATACTACAGGTCATGCCAGTGAGCTTGAGCAGCTCATCCAGGGGTGTATTCGCAACGAGCGCGCTGCACAGGAGAAGCTATACCATTTATTTTACCCGAGAATGATGGCGTTGGTGCGCAGATATATAGACCAGGAGATGCAGGCGGAAGAGGTATTGAATAATGGCTTTTTAAGAGGATTTCAGAAGATAAAGCAATATAATTTCCAGGGTTCGTTCGAGGGTTGGCTGCGCAAGATCGTATTTCATGCTGTGGCCGACTATGTGAAGCAGAACGCACGTTATTCATCGAATATAGTGCTGGTGGAGAAAGATGAGCTGGTGCATAAGGACCATGCTGATAAATTGTATTACGACCAACTGATAGAACTGGTGCAGATGCTGCCGGATGCCACGCGAACGGTTTTTAATATGTACGTAATGGAAGGCTTTACGCACAAAGAGATCGGGAATATACTGGGCATAAGCGAGGGTACATCGAAGTGGCATTTATCGGAAGGGAGAAAGGTGTTGAAGGAAAAAATAGAAAAACTGGAATTGCATTTTAAGATATAGAACTCATTTAGTAAAAAAATAAAACTTATCCATATGGATAAAAATTTCATAAACGTCGATGACCTGGTAAGGCAGCGGCTCGAAGGCAGGGAGGAGCGCGAGCCCTCCGGCGCATGGCTGAACATGCGGGAGCTGCTGGATGAAAAAATGCCACAACGCAAGGTTGTGCCGTTTTTCTGGAACCGCATGTTTGGTGCGGTAGGTATTGCGGCCCTTCTGGGCCTCATCAGCGTGGGCGGCTATGAGCTTTCCGCGTACAAAGAATTGGGGCATACCGCTCCTGTTGCTTCAGCTGCAACAGTAGCCGCGCCAACCGGCACAGTCCATAATGATGCTACGCCTGCCGATGTGGCAACCGACCGCCGCCTGAACGCAACAGGAGTGACTGATGATGCCGCAAAACCTGCAGATGCAACAGGTGTGGCTGCGCATAAAGCAGCACATAAAAAGACAGCAACTGATAACACAAACAATACAACAACTAAACCAGCTAAAAACAATTCACAGACTGCTACTGAAAATACAGCTACTACAGGCACAGCCCCGAGCAGGGCGACAGATAACAAAGTTGCCAATAATAATACTACTACTACAGCGCACAGCAAAAAGAATACTACAAAGCCAACCGAAACAGCTACTGCCGCTGTGGTGAAACATACTACAGCTAAGAGCGATAAGCAAAGCCAACCAGCGGCAACAGCTGTTGCGGGTACAACTGCTGCAGCCAGCCAGCCTGTAAGCGACAATAGTAAGGTTGCAGCAACAGTAAGACACAATGATGCTATAACGCACCATAAAGCAGCCAATCGCAAGACTGGTGCGGCCTCACAGCCGGTAGTTGCGACAACAACCGCAGGCAATAGCTCAACTGCGGTAGCAGCAAATGATAAAGACGCTGTAGCTAAAACAGATAACAATACTACTGATGTGCATAACATGCCATTGAGCAGCAGCTCAACTCCTGCAAATAATGCATCTGAGTCGGTGCCGGGCAAGGTGAGTGGTAACAATATGGTTTCCAACAAGGCTTCTATACCTGTGGCTAATAGTACAGCGCCGGGCAATACTACCGGCAAGCCTGCAAACACAACAACAGGAACGGCAGGAAACGGCACACCAAAAACCGCTACTGTAGGTAAGTTGCCTAACAATACCACTGCCAACAACAGCAAGGGCAAGAGAGTGATAGAAAGGATGGTTGTATTTCAGCGTACTATTAAGACAGTAAAAACTGAGCAGAGCGAAAGCAAGTACCATATAGATACCGTATCTATAGAAACACTGACAGAAGAACTGGGAATGGCCAATCCGGCCATTAGCAATCCGGCAAATAGTGCTGCTGCTAAAAAGGGTAACCTGGGTAATATGATCAATACTACCACAGATGCAGATGGCGCAACTATACTTCCGGGTTCGGCTTCAAGCGCCACAAACGCACCGGGCGCTGCTGCCAAGACCAATGCTGCCACGAAGAATAGCGGTAGTGTATCGCCTGTTGAAAAGCTGAAAGAAGAATTTAATGATGTGAAGACAAAGGTGTCGCTTATACGCTTTGCGCCGGGCCTTACTGCCGGTATCAACAGTACTTTCTTTGGCCCTAACAGCTTTAAAGGATTCCAGTTTGGCCTCAGCGGTGAGTTGTTCTTTAACGATGACCTTGGCCTGATGGCTGAGTTTAAATACTTCCACCGCATCAATAACGACTACCAGGTAAATGACAACTACTACAACTACCTGAATAATGGCACTAAGCAGTTGATGCTGAATTCGTACAGTTTCTCCGCGCTGCACAGCCTGGAGTTGCCGATCAGCATACGCTACAGCAAGGGCAACTTTACTTTTATTGCGGGCGGCAACATTGTATATTCATTCTCCATCAATACAGGCGCTGCTACGATAGCATCTCCTACAGCGCCTGTGGCCACGAACTTATCGCCCGCGCAGGCTAATGATAACAAGCCGCAACTGAATGCTTCTGATTTCAATTCAAGGTTCGGCCTTGGCTACCTGTTTGGTTTTGCCTACAAGGTATCTCCGAATGTAACCCTCGACCTGCGCGATGTACAGTCGTTCTGGGACAACGCAGGATCTGCGGGCGCTAAGTCAGTATCTACACAGTTGTATAAAAGCCCTTCATTCCAGTTCTCGCTCAACTACCGCCTAGGTAAAAAGAACAGGGGGGAATAAGAGAGAAAGGATCATTAACCAATGAACCCCGAAGCAATGCTTTGGGGTTCTTGGTTAATCAAAGAAATTATTATCAAAGTAACGGCATATAAAGGCTAAAGTGTTGCGCAGTTCAGATTTGACAACTTTTAAAAAGTTGTCAAATCTTACATTAAGAATTTGGAATTTAGTCCAGATAGCTATCCGGATAGGATTTGGTTCGTCCGCAATTTAAATTTTCGCATGAAAAATAGAGCAATAACACCCGCGCGATAGCGTGTACATTAGCGCTCCCTCTCTTTTGGAGAGAGCCTGTCCCGCTTCTTCAGCGGGAGCTGGTGAGAGGTCAAACACAGCATAGGGAATGCGAAGATTTGGAAGGCAACCTTTAGTCCCTATAGCTATCGTGATGGGATTTGGGATTTGGATTTTGGAATTTGGAATTTGGATTTTGGAATTTGGATTTTGGAATTTAAATCACTCACTCGCTTTGCCCATGGCTACATTCTTCATCTTGTGTGTTGTTTCTTCACCAAGGTAGCGGGCTATACCTCTTTCAATGATATAAAGGAGTGGGGTAAGCACTATGGCCATAGTGGCTTTATAGGCATAGTTGACCAGCCCTATTGCCAGCACCCTTTGGTAAGACCATCCCTTGCCTATCTTAAAGGCAATGAACAATACAATGAAGCTATCCACCAGTTGGGATATAATGGTAGAGCCTGTGGAGCGCAGCCACACATACTTTTCGCCCGTTACCCGCTTGATGCGGTGAAACACCCACACATCTACCAACTGGCTGAGCAGGAAGGCAACCACGCTACCCGCTATGATCCACATGCCCTGCCCGAAGATATTGGAGAAGGCGGCCTGCATATCCGGTACGCCGGTACTCTTTTGGCTGCCCTGCCAGAAGTTGGTATCTGCCGGCATTTGTATGGCGAGGTAGAACATGAGGAAGGCGTAGCAAATGAGCCCGATGGCGATAAAGGAGATCCGGCGCACCGCTTTAGGGCCATAGTATTCATTGACAATATCCGTCATGATGAACTCCAATGGCCACAGCAGCACCCCACAGGTAAGCGTGAAGGTAAGCCCGCCCTCGCCCAGCAAAGTGAACGGGTGCGGCGCCATGCTGAATACCTTTTCCAGGGAAAATAGCTTACCCCCTATGCACTCCGCTATGATGGCATTGGCTACAAAGAAAGAGGTGAGAAATACGAATAGCCGGGTTGGCTTGTCTTTCAATATATTGTCGATCATGGGTGATTGCTTAATGATACAAATGGCCGGGTCTAAAAATGCCTCAAAAATAGTATAATAAATGTTTGCTCAGATCACCTGTGCCCCTGTGCCGGAAAATTCGGTAACCATAATTGAAAAAACTATTTTATTTTACGCAGGCAAAATGGCTAAAAAAGTAAATAAGCAAATACCACCCAATGCCCTGCCCGCAAATGCCAAAGGGGATGGGCGTACGTGGCTATCTATGAACAGGAAATTGGCTATCCTGCTGGGGCTGGTAGCCTTCGTGGTATATGCCAATACCCTCAATAACGGTTATGTGCTGGATGATATAAACA
>CAIVKT010000017.1 GCA_903906615.1 uncultured Bacteroidota bacterium
AAACTTCGCTATTGATAAGCGTAACATTACCAGGTAATGAGCGTTCCAACTGGTCCATGAATTTTTGTGATTCACTATTATCCTTGACCCAAGACCTTCTTAATGACGATGACTTCTGCAGACCAAATTTTTCTGTAACCTCAAAAGCTGCCGTTGAATCAGTAATATCATAAATTTTCACGGCACAGATGTCTTTATTACTAATCATGTCAGGCTGCAAGTAAACACCTTCGCCAATACCTAATACCCAGGCATATCCGTTATAGCAGCCCGGATGCAATGAACCAAAAATATTATTTTTATCAGAAGCATCAAGATACAGGTAACTACTGTCTTTCTTCACCGCTACAGCAAGGTAATCTATCCTGTCCAGCACAGGAAAAGCAGGAGACTCAGGTATTTCAGCAGTGGTGGCCAGCAACATCGGGTAGGCATTAATGCCCGCATGTTGCAACATAGCAGCAAGCAGGAGGTTGATACCAAAAATGCTCCCTTCTTTATGATCAAAGACATACTTTACTTGTACATCCCTTAGCTTGCTCTTTTCACTCACACTGAAATTAGCCCGCACATACTTATAAATAGCAGTGGTTTTACCGATCCATGATGTATCTATTCGCACCAATGAATCAACAACATTATTCATAAAATTATTCGAGCCATTGACCTGCTTATCCAGCTTTGATTTTGACCAGAGTTCTTCATTCAGCTTTGCCCACGAATTATCAAAATGTGTGAAGCCACCAGTTGTCATCTTACCTGTCATCTGTAGTTCCAGTCTTTCCTTAATAGAATTCAGGTTTCTTACGTAAGGCTCCATCTTCAGACCATCAATATTCTTCCTCACCCAAAAAGCAGTATATTGCTTCCCATTCGTGTAAGTCTGTCCCTTACCGTGGCAATAACCATCAGGACTCAGTTCAGCATCTTCTATATCCTGGTATTCTTTTACAGGAATAGCCACATGCGATATTGCAGTAAACTCATAACGCTCAGGATATTCTATTTCGTACTCGCTTATTAATTTGGGGTACTGATCCTGGATATGCCATGTGTACATACTGCTGATATTTTTTGTAACTTCTTCATAGGAATATTCAATCACACAGCCCGGCTTTACGGAAGGTAACGAAAAGGTGGCTTCGTAGTTTTTCCCTGCTACATTCTTCCTGTAAATATCTTTATTGTCCAATGGGCTTTCTACTATATTCCCGTTTTCTAATGTGTAGGTTACACCTTTAATGCCATCAACATAGTTGAGGTAATCATTTTCAGGAAAGAATATTTTTACGTTAGCTATATCCACTGCATCATTCTTCAATATCTTGATCACCTTATGCACTACTTTCCTTTCAGAATAACTATAATTGCGATAGCCATGCTCCTCCAGTGTCACCTGTATAGATGTATGTTCGTAAAGAATTATAGCACTGGCTTCTGAGTCTATAGCATAGACCGATGTCTCGAGGTGTTTGCGGATAAATCCCTTATCTATATCTTTCGCACAGGCAGAGGCACCAATAAATAATATGGCCACGATGGTAGGTAATAAACGATATATCTCTCTCAATAGGTGTATTTTATTCGGCTAAAGTAATTTAATCAAGCTAAAAAAGCAATTCAAATTAATTATTACATGATACCTAATCACCGCAACTTCAATCATGAGCGTATTCCGTAAATGAAGATTATGTGATGCACACATAATGCAGTATATTTATTATATCACGTCGCCGGTTTAAATATTTTACAATGAAAAAAACACGCTTATTATCGGTATTGTTTTTACTGTTCCTTACAGTTAGCTCATTCGCACAACACCAGGTGGTAACCATAGGTAAGTTGCCTGCGCCCAAGCTAATAAACGGGAAGTCAGATGTTGTTTATGTTACCCCTGCACAACTCGTTGCCAATGGCCAGTTTGTTTCCAGCCAGCCCGGTTGTAAGGTTACCGGTTACACCTTCAGCATACTACCCAATGGTGCCGATTTCATAGGCCCTTATACAGTATCAGGCGCAGCGTTTTCACCAAAGCTCGTCAGCTTTTTCAAAGACCCGAACAATAAAAAAGGAAGGCTCTTTTTTGAAAAAATAACCACCACCTGCGATGGCGCAGGCAATACTGCCGAACCAATAGCGGTGCGGTATTCGGAGTAAAACCTAAAAGCAAAAGCACCACCTATAAGGCAGCGCTTTTGCAAATAGTACTCATCAAAATATCAGCACTCGCTCAAACTAATAGGCAATTGCAATGCCAGCCCACCCTCAGCAGTTTCTTTGTATTTGTGGTGCATATCCAGCGCGGTCTCCCACATGGTGTTCACCACGGCATCCAGCGATATACGGGCATGGCCGGGATTGCTTTGCAGCGCCAGTTGGCAGGCCGTTATGGCTTTTATAGCGCCCATAGTGTTGCGCTCTATGCAGGGCACCTGCACCAGCCCGCCCACAGGGTCGCAGGTGAGGCCAAGGTGGTGTTCCATAGCAATTTCAGATGCCATCAACGATTGCTCTACACTGCCGCCCAGTGCCTCGGCAAGCGCGCCGGCAGCCATAGAAGAGGATACACCAATCTCGGCCTGGCAGCCACCCATAGCAGCCGATAGCGTAGCGCCCTTCTTAAATATACTACCCACCTCCGATGCCGTAAGCAGGAAGTTAATGATCTTGTCATCACTATACCCATCACAGAAGGCAATGAAGTACAGCAGCACTGCAGGCACCACGCCAGCTGCACCATTGGTAGGCGCCGTAACCACCCGGCTGAAGGAGGCATTCTCCTCATTCACCGCCAGCGCAAAACAACTTACCCAGTCGAGCGTATATTTAAAAGAGTTGCCCCCGCTTCGAATGACGGTAAGCCACTCCTCAAAATTATTGTAAGGTTTTCCGTCAGTTAGTTTTTCGTTAAGCGCCTTTGCGCGGCGCTTCACCTGCAGGCCACCCGGCAGCTCGCCGCCTATGTGGCAACCACGGTATATGCAGTCGCGCATGGTTTCCCATATACGCAGCACACCACGCCTTGTCTCTTCCTCGCTGCGCCACATTTTCTCATTCTCCATCACCACACCCGATACGCTCAGGCCGCTCTTCTCGCAGGCCGCCAGCAGGTATTCAGCTTTCTCTATGGGGTAAGGCAGGTGCACAAAATTGCCATCGCCATCCTCCTCTCCTTCTTTCACCACAAAACCACCGCCTATAGAATAATAAGTTTCAGCGATCTCGTTGCCATCAGTAAAGGAGCATAAAAAGGTAAGCGCATTGGGGTGATAAGGCAGGCTCTCTTCCAATAGGAAGACGACATCGGTCTTAGGGTCAAAATCAATTTGCCTTTTGCCTCCCAATACCATTTTCTTATCTGCGCCTATCTGCTCCATGCGTGGGGTGATCTCGTTCACATCAAAGGTCACAGGGTCTTCGCCGCAGAGGCCCAGTACTACAGCCACATCAGTGCCATGGCCTATGCCGGTCTTGGCCAGCGAGCCATAAAGCAACACACGTACAGAGCTTACTTTGTCTATACCCTTTGCGTACACCGTATCCAAAAAGCGCAAAGCAGCGCGCCAAGGGCCAAGGGTATGTGAACTGCTGGGGCCAACACCTATCTTAAAAATATCAAACACCGATATGCTTTCCTTCTTCACGTATAACTATTTTATAAAAAAATGAGGGGGATAAAATCCCCCTCAAATATAGTTTACATAGTGTTAAGCGAAAAGTTATTTTATAGAGGCTGTAGCCGCTTTATTAGGGCATCAGCACTTTGTCTATCACATGGATCACACCATTGCTCTGGTATACATCCTTAATGGTAACTGTTGCCACGCCGCCCTTGCTGTCTTTGATCTCCAGGTGGCTGCCTTTCTGCATTACAGTCAGTTTTTCGCCCTGCACTGTGGTCAGTGTAGCCTTGCCGCCGCCTGCTTTTATTTTCTCCATCAGCATCTTAGAGTCCATTTTACCGGCTACCACATGGTAGGTAAGGATAGAAGTAAGCGTAGCCTTGTTCTCAGGCTTTACCAGGTTGTCTACAGTACCTGCAGGCAGCTTGTTAAATGCCTCATTGGTCGGGGCAAATACAGTGAAAGGGCCTGCGCCTTCCAGTGTTTCTACAAGACCGGCGGCCTTTACAGCGGCCACTAGTGTGGTGTGGTCTTTGGAGTTAACCGCGTTTTCCACGATGTTCTTTGTAGGGTACATAGCTGCACCGCCTACCATTACTGTTTTCTGAGCAAAGGTGCTCACTGCGCTTCCCGTTATCATGGCTACTGCCATTACAGGGATCAAAAGAATGCGTTTCATAATTGATGTTTTTGTTTAGTTGAAAATTTGTTTGCCCATACATTTACGGTGGCTTTTGTCTTTTGGATTTCTACAACCAAAAAAATATTGCTCACAGATAGTTGTAAATGACAACAGGCTATGCTGTTACGCATAGCCTGTAATTAAAAATTCATGAAATATTATTGAGGTGATCAAGACTAATGCAACGAAGCACCCACAAGCCTTAGCACCTTATCCACATCTTCGGGAGTGTCTATACAATGGCTTTCGTACTGAGTGATGGCGCATTTGATCTTGTAGCCATGTTGCAGCCAGCGCAGTTGCTCTAATGATTCGGCCTGCTCCAGTGTACCAACCGGCAGCTTAGTTATCTGCTCCAGTATATCCCTGCGGTAGGCATACATACCAACATGGCGGTAATACTGAAAATGCTGATGCCATTCTTTTTCTTCCACACCCTTTATAAATGGGATGACCATACGGCTGAAGTAAAGCGCTTCCATTTTATCATTGAGCACTATTTTCACTTCGCCCTTATCAAAC
>CAIVKT010000018.1 GCA_903906615.1 uncultured Bacteroidota bacterium
CGGCGTAAGCTATATGTTGTATGATACTACTACTGCAATGAGTGCTGCGGTTATAGGTACAGGCTCAGCTATCGACTTCGGTGCGCAAACAGCATCAGGCAGGTATGGCGTACTGGCTACAAATACAGCAACAGGCTGTGCCAGCATAATGAGCGACAGCGCTGATATAGTAACACAGCAATTACCTGTAGTACATAGTGTAACCGGTGGTGGTAGCTATTGCGCGGGTACATCAGGCGTTCATATCGGCTTAGACCTTGCTAACACAGGTATCAACTACCAGCTCTATCGCGGTACATCAACCGTGAGCAGCGCTGTAGCAGGTGCAGGCACTGCACTCGACTTCGGTCTTGAGGTTACTGCGGGTACCTATACAGTTGTAGCTATTAATGCTACTACTGCATGTACCAGCAACATGGCCGATAGCGCTGTAGTGATCGTAACGCCTACTGTAATATCAACGGTGGCCATATCTACCGGTGTTGGCGATACTATTTGTAACGGTACTACTGTTACCTTCACATCTTCGGTTACAAATGGTGGCTTACTCCCTGTATACCAGTGGAAGGTGAATGATACTGCGGTAAGCGCATCACATTCATTGACGTTCATACCTACAGATCATGATGTCGTAACTCTGTCTGTTGCCAGCAGCGCTACATGCGCGATACCGGATACCGCTACAGCTACTACAACATTAACTGTATTGCCCAACCTGTTGCCTGTGATCAGCATATCTGCATCTCCCGCGGATACCATTTGCCAGGGTACTACAGTTAACCTGACAGCAACAACAGTTAACGGTGGTACTGCTCCTGTGTATTCATGGGTGCTGAACAGCACGCCGGTTGGGGCGATGTCTACTTACAGCTTCACCCCTGCTGATAATGATGTCATCTTCTGTTCGCTGACCAGCAACTACCGTTGCCGCTCCGCAAATACAGTATTGAGCAGCAGTATTCACTTCAGGGTGGAAACCAACACACTGCCTACTGTGAGCATTTCGATGAACGCAGGCTTCGCTACAGGCAGCGTGGTACACAACGATACATTGCGCGCAACAGTGCTCAACGGCGGCTTCCATACTGCATACCAGTGGTCATTGAATGGCTATGCTATCCTGGGCGCTAATTCGGCTACTTATATCACAGACAGCCTCAATAATAACGACGTGCTTTCCTGCTATGTGGTTAATGCAAGCTCTTGTGGTAATTTCTCTGCATCTGCTTCTTATGTTGTTAGATCTGCTGATGTAAGCGTGGTACAACTGAACGGTGCAAATGATAATGTATTGGTTGTGCCTAACCCGAACAAGGGTGACTTCTCTGTGAAGGGTTCATTAGGTGCCGCGGTTAATGGCGAAGTAACTATGGAACTCACAGATATGCTTGGCCAGTCGGTTTATAAGAATAAGGTCATCGTTCACAATGGCGAAATAGACGAACACGTTCAACTGGGCTTGAAAATAGCAAATGGCATGTATCTCCTCACGCTCCACTCTGGTGCCGATCAGAAGACATTCCATGTGGTTATCGAACAGTAATAAGATTGATTAGTAAAAAATAGGGGGTATCCACTCCCTATTTTTTATTTATTACTATCGTTAACATTAGGAAATGAAATGGAAATTGTATTACATTTGTGGAGCAATTGGTGACTATAAGGTAAATCTTCGTTACTGAGTTTTATTTTTCGTTAGCAAGTGCTTAACTATAGGTGTTTTAATATAAGGTGTTTACGCTTAATTTGATTTAAACTTTCTCAATAAAAAATCTCATCATGAAATATTGTCTTACTTTTTTACTGGCCATTATCCTCATTGCTCCCGGTTGTAAGAAGAATGGCGCACCGGAAAGCGAAGATTGCTATGTATGCAGTAGCTATGATTCGATATATTCCAATATTCCTAACCTGATGCAGGCTTCCTTGGATACGTCTACTGTTACCCATTGCGAGATCACAGCAGATCTTATGCGCGAATTGGTGCTCCAAAGCAATACTTCTACTACCTTGTACAAACATGGTGACACTACCGAAGTAGAGTACCATGTGCTGAGGTGCCCTACGCTGCAATAATTATCACATAATTTACATTATATCTTCTGCATCAGCAGTTTATTATTATAAACCGCTGATGCATTACTTTTGCATTCTACTTTCAAATAACTCATGTACACTATAAAATTTAGTTTTGATCAGAAAGGGCTGGAACCGGTGACGATCGAGAATGTGGCGCACGATCAAAGCATCCTTGAGGTGGCGCTGGATAATAACATAGAATTGCACCACAACTGCGGCATGGTTTGCGCCTGCAGCACTTGCCACATATACCTCGAAAGAGGCGATGAGTTTGTACCGGAGATCAACGACCGGGAAGAAGACTTTATAGACCGCGCCCGCAATCCGCGCATCAACTCCCGCCTGGGCTGCCAGTGTGTGTTGGTAGATGCCAACGGTGTGATTGAAGTTTGCATTCCCGACCAATCGCTGATACACGGCGAATAACTGAACCCTTACTAAACGATCTGAAAAGATAAAGATATGGCTCATTACGAACCACCGATACATTGGAAAGACCACGAAGACATTGCCATGAAGCTCTATGAGCGCTTTGGTAATGACTTTGGCGAAAGCAAGATATACCGTATCCGCTTTACCGAGCTGTTGGAGTGGATATTAGAGATACCCAACTTTGCCGGCAAGCGCGAAGAAAGCACAGAAGGCCACCTGGA
>CAIVKT010000019.1 GCA_903906615.1 uncultured Bacteroidota bacterium
CGGCTGTTAACAATTTATTTACTCGCCCTAACAGAGTTATACATTTTTTTAACAATATACATTAAAGTCTTCTTCTGATAAAAACAAATTGTTATTTTTGATTTAAGGTACCTATAAATTAAGACTACGGGACGACCATTATTTACCTAAATAACCTTGTATGTTGACTAGAAAGATTCCTATTTATTACCTGCTATTAACCATATTACTACTAGGCGGCGCAACATTTTATATTCTTCATGACCGTGGCATTATTGGCGGCACATCATCTTCAATAGCAAGCAAAGCTACAAGCACTACCGAGACTACAGAAAGCACTGTAAGAAAAGAATGCAAGATCGCTACGCAAAAAGGCTTTGAGCTCATCAAGCCTATATTGTGGGCGAAGCCGGTTGATGAATCTCCTGAGTATGCAGCACTTAAAGCCAGTGTGAATAACCTGATAGAGGATAATAAAAATACGGGTATACTCACTACTGCTTCTGTTTATTTTATGGACCTAAACAATGGTGCATGGACCTATATTAACCCCAACGAAAATTTTCATCCGGCTTCTCTTATAAAAGTGCCGCTGCTTATTACCTTTCTGCATGAGGCTGAAAAGAATCCGCAGATCCTTGAAAAGAAAGTGGTGTTTGAAAAGCAGGAGAATGTGCCTACACAACATTTTAATTCTTTGACCATAGAGCCCGGCAATACCTATACCATCAAAGAGTTGCTGAAATATATGATCGTGTATTCGGACAATAATGCCACCAACTTGCTGAACCAGAATGTGGACAAGGAAGAATTTAAGAAAGCATTTTCTGACCTCAATATACCTGAGCCCGACTTGAGGGATCCTAACTTCCTGATCTCAGCAAAACGTTATTCCCGTTTTATATTGGTGCTGTACAACGCCTCTTATCTCTCCAATGCCTCATCGGAATATGCGATGGAATTGCTGACACAGTGCAACTTTAAAGAGGGTATGGTAAAACAGATACCATCCGATACCAAAGTGGCGCACAAATTCGGGGAGTGGGGCAGCAATGTAAATAACGTACATGAACTCCATGAATCCGGTATTGTGTATATAAAAGGCAAGCCCTACCTGCTGACCATAATGACGAGAGGCGCTAACCCGCTACAGCTTACAGATGTAGTAAGTAAAATATCAAAGGTGATCTATGATGAGGTAAGTGCGAAGAACACGGCTACTGCAAAATTATAGATGATCCCTGTCTTTCCCTGTTGTGCTATTCAGGTATGGCGCTGCCGGTCCATATGTCCCAGGCTGCTTCTGCTTGCAGCTGTAGCATTTCAAACCCGTTTTTTACTGAGGCCCCGTACTTCTTGCCTTCTGCCAGGAATTTTGTTTCCTCGGGGTTGTAGATAAGATCATACAACAGGTGATGTGTGGTGAGTGCGTGATAGGGTATCGCAGGTGCTGCATCTATATTGGGGTACATGCCCAATGGAGTGGTATTGATGATGAGCGTATTTTGCGCAATTATATCGGCTGTAAGCTGCTCATAAATGATACATCCGTCTTCCGCAGTTCTGGATACTTTTTGAAAAGGGATGCCCAATTGTTTCAGCACATAAGCCACAGCTTTTGAAGAGCCGCCGGTACCCAGGATGAGGGCCTGCATATGCTGTGATTCCAGTATAGGTATCAGGCTTTGCTCAAAGCCGGCTACATCTGTGTTATACCCTTTACGGATGCCGTCTTTAAGGTTGACGCAATTGACCGCGCGCACACTGTGTGCCACACTGTCTATCTCGTGCAGAAAGGGAATGATGGCTTCTTTATAGGGTATGGTCACATTCAGGCCGCATATATCGGGGTACTCTGAAAGCAGGCGGGGAAACTGGTCAATACTTGTGAGTGGAAAAGTATCATATACGGCGTCGGTATGTTGCTCCGCAAATTTCTTCTTGAAATAGGCAGGTGAAAAGGAATGGCTGAGCGGGAAACCTATTAATCCGTATAAGTATGGCATTAAGTAAGGCGGAATTTTACAATGATCAACCAGGGTATAATGGTGCAGGCCTCAAATATAATTAATGATTGGCTCTTTGCAAGTCTTCTTTATCCAGGAACATACTGAATGTGTCGCCACGCAGGCCAAGCCTGGTTGATTCCAGCGGAATAACCTCTGCGGGTGCCAGGTTGCCGAGGTTCACGTTAGCCCCCAGCAGTTCCAGGAAGTATACCTGCTGCGATTTTTGTGGCGCTTCCCA
>CAIVKT010000020.1 GCA_903906615.1 uncultured Bacteroidota bacterium
AACTTAGCGAGACGCTCCTGTAGTTTTTCCTTATCGTAGTCGCTGGTAGTAGCTTCTATCTGCGATTTGATCTGGTTTACACGGGCATTGATATTTTCTTTTTCACCCTTGCCACCTACTATCGTAGTGTTGTCTTTGTCTATAGTGATGCTTTCAGCCTGGCCGAGGTAAGCTATCGTAGCGTTCTCCAGTTTGTAGCCCTGGTCTTCGCTGATAACAGTGCCACCTGTGAGGGCAGCAAGGTCCTGCAGCATTTCTTTGCGGCGGTCGCCAAAGCCCGGTGCCTTTACAGCAGCGATCTTCAAAGAGCCACGTAATTTATTTACCACTAATGTAGACAATGCTTCACCATCTACGTCTTCAGCAATGATCAGTAAAGGACGGCCGCTCTGTACCACCGTTTCCAGTATAGGAAGGATGTCCTTCAGCGTGCTTACTTTCTTTTCGTAGATGAGGATGTATGGGTTCTGCAATTCCACGTGCATTTTCTCTGTGTTGGTCACAAAGTATGCGCTCAGGTAGCCACGGTCGAACTGCATGCCTTCTACTACTTCTACAGTAGTTTCAGTGCCTTTAGCTTCTTCTACAGTGATCACACCTTCGTTGCCCACCTTGGCCATAGCTTGTGCTATCAGCGCGCCGATGGTATTGTCGTTGTTCGCAGATATAGAGGCAACTTGTTCTATCTTCTTGTTATCGTTGCCTACATCTTGCTTCTGGGATTTCAGGTGCGTAACAATGGCAGTTACTGCCTTGTCTATACCACGCTTCAGGTCCATTGGGTTGGCACCTGCGGCTACATTCTTCAGGCCTTCGCCTATGATGCTCTGTGCCAGTACGGTAGCAGTGGTAGTGCCGTCACCTGCTATATCAGCAGTTTTAGAAGCTACTTCCTTTACCATCTGCGCGCCCAGGTTCTCAATAGAGTCTTCCAACTCTATTTCTTTGGCTACGGTCACACCATCTTTAGTTATGCTCGGCGCGCCGAATTTCTTTTCGATAACCACGTTACGGCCTTTAGGTCCGAGGGTTACTTTTACTGCATCTGCAAGTACATCTACGCCACGCTTCATCCTGTTGCGTGCGTCTATATTGAAGAAAAGTTGTTTTGACATAATATTTCAATTTAAACCCCCGACCCCTAAAGGGGAGGCAGGAGTATGTTTAATAATTGTTTAAAAATGTATTGTTGTTAAATAAGGAAAAGGCCCCTTTAGGGGGTTTGGGGGTTTTTAAACCACCGCCAGTATATCGCTTTCGCGCATGATCAGGTAGTCTTCGCCTTCGAGCGATACTTCTGTGCCAGCGTACTTACCATATAATATGGTATCGCCGCTTTTTACAGTCATCGGCTCATCTTTTTTGCCGGGGCCTGCAGCTACTACAGTGCCGCGCTGTGGTTTTTCTTTTGCTGTGTCGGGGATGATGATACCACCGGCAGTTTTCTCTTCAGCAGCATTTGGTTTCACTATTACCCGGTCGTGCAGGGGGGTAATGCTCACGTTTTTAGCCATAATTATAGTTTTTAATTGTTTTTAAAATTTGCGAGGATCGCCTCAATACCCAATCAACACATTTTATGCCATTGCCTCACCGGGTGGTAAATGACGCAATTTTGGCAGATTTTGGCACTTTTTCAGGTTTGGGATGCTAAATTTGACAGGTGGATGGTATTTGCACCTTTAATTCATAGAGAATGACAAATGGTTATTTGTCTAAATTCTCAGCAAAAATATTTTTCTACCCAGCGCTCCCCGCCCTCTTTCTCGCACTTATTTCCCCTACCTTTGCATAAAAACATATATATGCCAATACAAGTAGGCCAGCAAGCGCCGGATTTTACATTGATGGATAGCGATAGCAATAAAGTAACGCTGAGTGAGCAGCGTGGCAAGAATGTGCTACTGCTGTTTTACCCGCTCGCATTTACCAGCGTCTGCACCAAAGAATTGTGTGCTACCCGCGACAATATTGCTTTTTACAACAGTATGAACGCACAGGTATATGGTATATCGGTAGATTCGCTTTTTGCGCAGGGCAAATTCAAGGAAGAGCAAAAGATCAACTTCCCCTTGTTGAGCGACTTTAATAAAAAAGCATCCCGTGCTTACGAGGCTATTTACGAGCATTGGTTCAATGATATGGATGGCGTATCCAAGCGTTCCGCATTCGTTATAGATAAAGAAGGTATAGTGCGCTATGCTGAGGTCTTGGAAAACGCCGGCGATATCCCGGATTTTAACGCCATACAAACATGTTTGGAAACAATAAATCAGTAATTTAGCAATTCAAAAAAAACTCGATA
>CAIVKT010000021.1 GCA_903906615.1 uncultured Bacteroidota bacterium
CAGCATGAGCTTTATGCCCGGCTTTTTCTTCAGTGGCACGAAGGAGAGTATGCCCAGCGTAACGATGGAGCCTATGCCCGGTGCGGCGCGCATCCAGCCATACCCTATCTCGCCGACGTGCAGTATATCTATAGCATATACGGGCAGCAGGGCAACGGCGCCGCCAAACAATACCGCAAACATATCGAGCGAAAGGGCGGCAAGTACCAATTGTGTACGGAATACAAATTTAAGCCCCTCGCCAAGGCTTTTGGAGATAGGCTCTTTGTCTTTTTTCATTATGGCTTGGCGTGGTATGCGCATAATGGATACCAGAGCAACAAGTTCAATGACACCAACCGTGATAAGTGCTGTTCTGTAACCCAGGGCCAGCATGAATCCGCCCAGCAGCGGGCCTATAACCGCTCCTATTTGCCAGGATGTGCTGCTCCAAGTGGTGGCATTAGGGTACAATTCGCGGGGTATCAATAATCCCTGCAGCGCGAAGGATGCCGGGCCCAGGAAAGCCCGCAATGCACCGCCAACAAAGATGCCCGTGTAAATGAGATATAATAAATGTTGCGAAGAAAAAGAATGGCCTGCACCCTGCCAAACTAAGAAAACAAAGAAAACAGAGAGCAGTATATACCCTGCAATGCACTGCACAATAAGCGATTTCTTTTCTTTAAGGTCCACAAAATGGCCGGAGAATAAGGAGAAGCCTATAGCGGGGATCACCTCCCAAAGGCCAAGCATGCCTAATGCAAGCTTATCGTGGGTGAGCTGGTACACATAATAGCCGATAATAGCGCTTTGCATATTCAAAGCGAGGATGATACCGAAACGCTGCATCAGGAAATTCCTGAACTTAGGGTAGCGGAGGGCTTCGTTTTTTGTAAGGAAAGACGTGGCAGAAGACAAACCTGGTGAATTTGGTCGCGGCAAAAATATTGTATTAGCAAGATATTTACCGTTAAATTTGCTAACAGATGAATAACATCGCGCAGATAATCAGTACCGGCACAGTTCAGGCTTTTTTGGAGCTGCGCGCCAATAAGCTGCGCACCTTCCTTTCGCTGCTGGGCATTACCATCGGCATTTTTTGCATCATAGCCGTGCTTACAGTGCTGGATAGCCTTAAAAATAACATACGCACCGATATGGCCTCGCTGGGCAGCGATATACTGTATGTGGGCCGCTGGCCATGGATGGATGATGGTGGCGACTACAAATGGTGGGAGTACTGGCGCCGGCCGGGTATGACCCCCATGGACGTAAAAGCCATACAGGCGCTGGTGCCCGATGCGGCCACTGTTACCCTTTGCCTCTCCAATAACGGCATGACGCTGAAGTACGACAAGAACGAGGTAAGCAGCGTTACCGGCTATGCTGTGCTGGGCGGCTTTGATAAAGTGCAGAATATAGAAATAGCGCAGGGCCGTTACCTGAACCCATCGGAACTGGATGGCAGCAGCAACACCGCTGTGCTGGGCGACCAGGTAGCGCAAAGCCTCTTCCCCGGCAGTATATCGCCGGTGGGCAAAAGTGTGAGCTTCCTCGGTACTAAGTTCATCGTAGTCGGGGTATTGAAGAACATGGGGCAGAACATGACCGGCTTCGACTTTGATAATTCGGTCATATTCCCATACTACATGGCTGCCTCATTGCTCAATGTGCGCTCGCTGGACTATGACCCGCAACTGGCCGTAAAAGCAGGTAGCGATAAAAACCTGGACGAAGTAAAGTATGAGGTAGAGGGCGTGCTGCGCCGTACGCGTAAGGTAAGGCCGGGGCAGCCCGATGATTTTGCGATCAACCAATTGAGCCAGGTATCGGAGAAGATAGAATCTTTCTTTGGCACGGTGGATGTGGTCGGGTGGTTCATAGGTGGGTTCTCGCTGCTGGTTGGTGCGTTTGGTATTGCCAATATCATGTTTGTGACGGTAAAGGAGCGAACCAGGGTGATCGGGTTGAAGAAGGCTATAGGGGCAAGGCGGGCTTCCATTATGTGGGAATTTCTGCTGGAGGCCATAGTGCTGTGCCTTATAGGTGGCCTTATGGGTATTGCTATTGTTTTGCTGCTGGGGCTGGTACTTACCTACGGCGTTGGGTTCCACGTTACCTTATCGCTGAGCAACTTCTTTATTGGTATTTTTGTTTCTATATTCGTAGGGGTTTTGTCGGGCTACATACCTGCAAGATCAGCATCGCGGATGGACCCCGTGGTGGCTATTAGAACTAATTGATATGACTAAAAAAAAGCGTGTACTTATACTGGATAAAGAGCGCATCTCTTACAAGCTGCAACGCATGGCCTATGAGATATGGGAGCATAACAGCAGCGAAAAAGAAATTGTATTGATAGGCATAGACGGCGGCGGCAGGATAGTGGCCGAAAACCTCTCGGTAATACTGAAGAAAATAAGCCCCCTGCAGGTCGTGACGACGTCCATAAGCATCAATAAGAAAAAGCCGCTGAATAATGCGATAGCATTCAATGAAGACCTGACCGGCCGCGCGGTGATACTGGTAGATGATGTGGTGAACTCCGGCAAAACGATGATCTACTCGCTCCATACCTTGCTGTCTTATGATATTAAGAAGCTGATGGTGGCTGTGCTGGTAGACCGCAAGCATAAATCTTTCCCTATAGCCTCCGATATTGTGGGGCATCCGGTGGCTACCACGCTACAGGAGCATATAGAGGTGGAAACAGAAGGCAATGAAATTGTAGCTGTGTACCTGGAGTAGGTACAGCGCTGCTACATACTAATTTTCAATTCTTAATTTCACGATACAAGATGTCTTTTACATTACTGATACATGGCGGGGCCGGCAATATAACGCCCGCAATAATGAATGCCGAACAGGAAGCGCAATATACCGAAGGGCTGAAAGAGGCGCTGGACAAAGGATATGAGGTGCTGCATGGTGGTGGCTCTGCGCTGGATGCGGTAGTAATGGCTATTTCTACGATGGAAGATAATCCATTGTTCAATGCCGGGCGCGGATCGGTATTTACGAAGAAAGGGCTGAATGAGATGGATGCCTCGCTGATGAATGGCAGCGACCTGGCCGCGGGCGCGGTGGCCGGTGTGCGCAATGTGAAGAATCCTATAGGCCTCGCCCGCGAGGTGATGCTGCATTCGGGCCATGTGATGCTGAGTGGCAGTGGCGCTACCGAGTTTGCGATGAGTCATGGGGTAGAGATGGCGCCTGATGAATATTTCTTCAATC
>CAIVKT010000022.1 GCA_903906615.1 uncultured Bacteroidota bacterium
CTACACCGCTCTCTGCCCTGTTCCTTTGCCCTCAAGCGAAGCGCTAATATCCCATCTTCTTCAGCGCTTCTATTACTTCCTTTTCGGTCTTGTATTTTGCTTTCGATGGTTTTCCCGCGGTCTGGCCTTCCAGTCCGCCGGCTATTTTAGCGGAGGCATCGTCGAGCCGTTTTAGCTTGCCGGGTAGTGGTCTTGTTACATTGTCATATACCCTGTTCATGAACAAGGTGCCTGACCCGCTTGCGTCTTTTTGCGCGCAGGTAGCCATGATGATGAGTTCTTTGGTTTGGTCGCTGTCGGCATTGGCGAAAAATACGGGGCCAATGTTTGCGGCCTTTCCGTTTACGGTAAAGGTGTCTATGATTATACGCTTGTAGATGTCGCCCACAGTGGGTACGAACATACACGCCAGTGTGCGGGTGTTATCCTTGGGTATTGCAGCATCCTCATCTTGTGTATAATAGTGCTGCGTATAGAAGGCGATCACAGCAGGCTGTCCCCATTCCTTTGTCTCCATTACCTTAGAGGTCATCTCCTGCGGAAACTCGGTGTACAGCGGCCTTGCGCGCACGGCAAACTGCAGCGCAGGTTCGTTTGGCAGCCGCTTCACGGTGGCACCATAGCCCCTCACGCTTTGCAGCGTAGTTTCGTTGGCTGTGTAATATTCGTCGGTGGTGTTCTCCAGGCCCTTCTTTATACGCGCATCCCACAGCGACTGCTTTTCTTTATCGTCGCGCCCATCCGGGTTCACTTCGTGGTCGTATGTTTCCTGTTCGGTATTGTATTTTGCCAGCAGGTCATCACCCACTTTGTCCATCTCGGCTGAATAGTTTTGTTCGCTATAGTCCCTCGATGAAAGCTGGGCCTGCAGCATATTGGAGTAAGTGAGCGCAATGTCGTAGTGGTCCTGCTCGTGTATCAGCACATAGTTAGTATGCTCCTCCTTGGTAGCCTCTCTTACAAATGCCCTGCTCTGGAAAGCGCACTTTACATGGAAGGCGAATTTCACCCGCCCGTTCGCCTGTACCTCGCCGCTATCAGCCTTGTAATATATCGCAGGGCTCACATAAGCCTTGGCCTGCAGGTTCTGCTCCGCAAGCTTATCCGCAAACTCTTTGTTCTCCTTGCCCAGGAAGTCATTCCAGGTGAGTGTACGGTAATTCAATATTTTTCCTTCCGGGGCTATAAATCCCATATCGTTTTGGGCATGAGCAGCTGAAGCTGTGAATAGGAAAAGGGTAATGATCAGAAGGCGCATATAGCAGGATTTTTTTGCTAATATACTGAGGTTTAGGAGAAAATGAAATGTGGGAATTGTGAATTATGTTTCATTGCCTCTTTGTAAAACCAGTTATTCTTTCGAATCTTTTTTATGCTTGTTTTTTGCACGTTTATTTTCGCGCACTGAAAATGAATTCCGCATAACCTTAATAAGCAGCGCATATTCTTTGAATGAATCAGTATCACGTCTTTTAGATAAGGCGTTGTCTGATTTCAATTCGTCAAAACTATTAAAACGACTGACTTTAAGCATGAGATAAATTTGAGGTCAAGGGACAAGAAGAATTGTGCTTGCAGTTGTTGCATTGATGAATTGGGATACAACTCTACCCTTTATCTGCAATGCAGATATTTTCACAGGTTTTACTTCTTTCAAAGGTGTCCAGTTTAGTCTGTCGCCTTTTGGTGCTATTTTCTTTCTGTGCGTACTCATATTTACAAAGGTAAGAAACATGCAAACTAAAACAGCGCCGCCTGTACCATCCTCGGTGCGGGTGCATAATACGGCTGCACATGTGCCGTGCCATTGATCTCATACACGGCGCTTTCGCGCTCGCGGGAGGCGATGACGATGTTGAGCTCATCGGCATATTCGTTGAAGAGGCCGTTTACCAGTTCGGGGCTGTTGTTGTTTTGGGATAGGTGGGCCAGTAGCAGGTGCGTCATAAAGGGCGGGCGGTGTGTTGCCAGCAGTTCCAATGCCTGCCTGTTGCTCAGGTGTCCCTTGCCGCCGCGTATGCGGTTCTTGAGGTGTATGGGGTAGCCGCCTGTTTCCAGCATATGCTCGTCATAGTTGGCCTCCAGGAAGGCCGCATGGCATTGCCTGAAGCTGTGTGCCAGTCGCTCGCAGGGTACGCCAATATCGGTATACACACCCACATTTATGCCATTGCCCGATACCAGGAAGCTATGCGCATCGGCAGCATCATGCTCCTTGGGGAATGCGCTTACTGCCAGTCCGCCTATATGCACCGGCTCATGGGCTTTGAATGGCCGCACCAGTTCGGCGGGTATGCGCAGCCTGCCGGAGATAAGGGTAGCGGTGGTGATGTAAACAGGGATTTTGTAGCGGGTAGTAATGCCCTCCAGCCCGCGTATATGGTCGCCGTGCTCGTGGGTTATGAAGATGGCTTTTACCCGTTCCATAGGTAGTTCCAGCCGGCGCATACGCTTCTCTGTTTCGCGGCAGGAGAGGCCCGCATCTACCAGCACTGCCTCGTGGCAATTGCCTACATAGTAGCAATTGCCATTACTGCCCGAGTTGAGTGATGCGATAAAAAGCGACATGCTACAAAATAACCGATTTTGCCGCAGTTAATGCTCAATAATTATTACTGCCATCTGATTAAACACATTGATCAACTTATAGTCAAAGGTGTTTTAGCAAATATCTAAGAGTAGCTGTAAATCAATAGTTTGATCTTATAAAAGTTAATGCACAGTTAATATCAAATACTTATTAGTGTGTGTGTACAAACTTCTTTTGCAGAAAGGTGAGAAAACCTTTTTTTTGTAGCCATATACCTTATTAAAGATAAATGATAATATGAGTGGAGTCAAGAAGTATGCTGTAATAGTAGCGGGGGGAAGGGGATCGCGTATGGGTGCAGCAGTGCCCAAGCAGTTTCTGCCGCTACATGGCATGCCTATGCTGTGCTATCCTGTGCGGGCTTTTGCAGAGGCTGTGCCGGGCATACACCTGATACTCGTATTGCCTGCCGACCAGGTGGGCAGCGCGCATACCGTACTGCGATCTTACCTCGGAGGCATCAATGTATCTATAGTGGCAGGAGGCGATACCCGCT
Organism: uncultured Bacteroidota bacterium; assembly: GCA_903906615.1. Classification (GTDB taxonomy): domain Bacteria; phylum Bacteroidota; class Bacteroidia; order Chitinophagales; family Chitinophagaceae; genus Nemorincola. The sequence continues at coordinate 3,087 of CAIVKT010000022.1, forward strand.
ACCACAGTGTGCAAAACGGCCTGAAACTGATAGATGAAGAAGGTATAGTGTTTGTGCATGATGGCGCAAGGC
>CAIVKT010000023.1 GCA_903906615.1 uncultured Bacteroidota bacterium
AGAAAAAGCAACTGCGACTGATGATCATCATCATGACGGCATCGGTACTGCGCCACGGAATGAACCTGCTGGGCATACGCCTACCTGAGAAAATGTAATATGAAATACCTCGGCCAACACATAAAGACCATTATAGCTACCTATAATGGGAGCATCCCCCTTGCGCACTTCCTGAAAGGATACTTCAGGCAGTACCCCATATTGGGCAGCAGGGACAGGAAGATACTCAGCACGCTTGCCTATACTTATTACCGGATAGGCAAGGGAACAGACAATAAAGACTGGCCCGATACCCTGATGGCCCAAATGACCTCGGACAAACAATACCAACCCGATATACCTGCGTGGTTGCGGCAACACGAAACCCTGCGCTTCAATATAGATAAATTATTCCCTTACGACCTGCCACTTTCTGATGGCATAAGCAAGAAGGAGTGGTTGGCATCCATGCTTAGTCAACCGGCCCTTTTTATACGTATTAGAAAAAACAAGGAGAAGATAGTAAACCTGCTTACCACCAAAAACATACCCCATCATTTCATTTCTGACCATTGCCTGTCTTTGCCTAATGGCGCAAAGATAGATGATATATTACCTAAGGATAGTTATGTGGTGCAGGATGCCTCCTCCCAAAAAACAGGGTCGTTCTTTAATCCGCTGCCAAAAGAGCAGTGGTACGACTGCTGCTCGGGGGCAGGGGGGAAGTCATTATTACTTAAGGATATTCAACCAGATGTAACACTCACCATTTCAGATATAAGGGAAAGCATCATTCATAACCTGCAAGACCGTTTCCGGCAGTATGCCCTTACCCAACCCGAAACTCATGTAACTAATGTATCAGATGAGGCCGAATTGAAGAAAACATTGGGCAATAAGAAATTTGATCATATTATATGCGATGCACCCTGTAGCGGGTCGGGTACCTGGGCGAGGACACCCGAGCAGCTTTACTTCTTCGACACGGAAAGCATTAATAAATTTTCCACTTTACAACAGCAGATAGCCACTAATGCTGCGGCCTACCTAAAGGAGAACGGCACACTTATATACATTACTTGCTCTGTGTTCAGGCAGGAAAATGAAGATGTAGTGGCAGCCATTCTAGCACATACGGGCAGGAAGTTGATCAATCAGAAAATCATAAAAGGAATTGATATTCATGCAGATAGCATGTTTATCGCAACTATTGCTTAACGGATTTTGCTTTAAATTTATTGATGGCGTTGCGGGTAAAATCGCTCAATACCAAATGGCCGCTGATGGCTGCACGCTCCGAAAGGAGGGTATCCCAATTGTCGGTACCTTGCCAGAAGATCTTCTTCAATTGTGCCATTGCATCCGGGCTGCTGTGCGCCAGGTGTTGCGCCAGCTTACTTACCGCATCATCTACCTCGTAAATAGTGTTATGTATCTCAGAATAAAGACTGTGTCGTTTTGCCCATTCAGCCGAACGCCATTCGGTAGCATCAATAGCCAACTGCGAAAAGGCCGAAACACCCACTTTGCGCTCTACTGCCGGGCCTACCACGAACGGGCCTATACCCACAGCTAACTCGCTGAGCTTCACCGAAGAATCTGTTGTAGCTATAGCATAGTCGGTAGCGGCAATGATGCCTACCCCGCCGCCTACAGCCTTGCCCTGTACCCTGCCTATCACCAGCTTGTGGCACTTGCGTAATGCATTGATCACATGGGCAAACCCGCTGAAGAATGCCTTGCCCTCCGCTTCGTTCTTAATGGCCATCAGCTCGTCGAACGATGCACCCGCACAGAATGCCCTGTCGCCTGCGCTGCGCAGCACTATCACCTTCACCCTGTTGTCTATACCTACATCATTGATGGTCTTGGCCAGGTCGTTAAGTATGGCGGCAGGCAGTGCGTTGCTGGATGGGTGGAAGAATTCGATAGTGGCAATGCCGTGTTCTATCTCGTGTGTTACATAACCTTCGGTGTGGCGCATAGTGTGTGTATTAGAAAGAGGGTACAAAATTAATAACTTTATAGCTTATTGACAGCGAATGGCCAATAATTTACAATGCTGTGAGGTAAAGATAGGCGCAAAAAGAGGTCAGCGCTTTACTTTTAGCACGCAACTATTTGATTTTCAAGCACTAAACTAAAAAATAAAGAAAGGTTAATGTTGTAAAACTAACTTCAGGAAAACATTTTTCTATATTACTTCGGCGGTTGAGAAACCTCCTTGGCCAAAGGCTTCGGCGGTTGAGAAAGGTTAATAAAACTTCCATTTCCCCGCCAGATCAATTGAACCGCTAAGGCGCTAAGACGCAAAGAAAACTGTAAATATGTTGTCTATGGTAACAATTTACGGTTAAGAAACTGCCTTCGCTTAGGGCTTCCGTGGTTGAGAGACCTCCTTCGCCAAGGCTATGGCGGTTGAGAAAGGTTAATAAAACTTCCATTTCACTTCCCCCAAAATGCCTATAATGTGTAGAGACGAGATGTACCCGTCTCTACAATTTACAGCCTGTAATAACATTAATCAATTGATTGCCAATTAAATAAAAATACTATCGAAACAATCAGTTAACTACCAAATACATCCTTTATCTTATCAAAGAACCCACGTTCCTCCCGCTCGGCACGGGCATCAGGGCCGGGGGCAAAGTTGGGGGAGTTCTTCAGGCGTTCCAGCATATCTTTCTCCTCATGCGTCAGGTGCTGGGGCGACCATACGTTCACCTCGATCAACTGGTCACCCTTCTCATAAGATTGGAAGGAAGGGAAGCCTTTCCCCTTGAGCCTGAATACCTTACCGCTCTGTGTGCCTGGCGGCACTTTGATCTTGGCCTTGCCGTCAATGGTAGGCACTTCTGCCTGCATACCCAGCACCGCATCGGGGAAGGATACATGTAGCTGGTACACCACATCCAGGTCGTGGCGGGTAAGGAATTCGTGCTTTTCTTCTTCTACGATCAGCAGCAGGTCGCCAGGGGGGCCACCGCGCTCACCGGCATTCCCTTTGCCGCTCATGCTTAGCTGCATACCGTCCTGCACACCTGCCGGCATATCCAGGCTCAGTGTTTCCTCGCCATATACCCTGCCCTCGCCCTTGCAGGCGGTGCATTTCTGGGTTATGGTGCTTCCCTCGCCATTACAGGTCGGACACGTGGTTACCGTCTGCATCTGCCCCAAAAACGTATTGGTGACCCTGCGTACCTGGCCGGAGCCACCGCACGTGCCGCACGACTGTATAGAGGCTTTATCTTTAGCGCCGCTTCCGGTACACTGCTGGCAGGTAATGTGTTTCTTTACTTTGATCTTCTTGTTGGCGCCATTGGCTATCTCGGCAAAGTCCATCTTCAGCTTGATGCGCAGGTTGGCGCCTCGTGTACCCTGCCTGCGGCCACCGCCGCCGCCCTGGCCACCAAACATGCCGCCAAACATATCATTACCGAATATGTCGCCGAAATTCTGGAAGATATCTTCCATGCGCATACCGCCTGCACCGCCGCCGAAGCCACCATTGCCACCAGTACCGGCATGGCCGAAGCGGTCATACGAAGCACGCTTCTCGCTGTTACTCAGCACTTCATACGCCTCAGCTGCTTCTTTAAATTTCTCCTCGGCCTCCTTATTACCCGGGTTCCTGTCCGGGTGATACTGGAGCGCGATCTTGCGATAAGATTTTTTGATCTCATCGGCGGAGGAGCCCTTGGACACCCCCAATATTTCGTAATAATCTCTCTTTGCCATAAATAATATACATCCCAAACACCTTCCCGCAAAAAAGCGGGACTGCGTTCCGGGGCTTCCCCTTATTCCTAAATACTGAAACCGTTAAAGGTTTTTCACTCAGCTTGAATAAAGACTTGTTAATAATATGTTTGATGTCCTTACTTCTCAACCAAACGCCACCTTGGAATTTGGAATTTGTAACTGGAATTTCCTTTTTATTCGCAAACTTTCTACTTTCTACTAACGACTACCTACTAACGACTATTTACTATTTTCCCACCACCACCTTGGCGTGCCTGATCAACTTATCGTTGAGGTAGTAGCCCTGTTCTACCACGTCCATTACCTTGCCTACCATCTTGTTATTAGGGGCCGGGATTTCGGTGATCGCCTCGTGCAGGTCGGCATTGAATTCGGTATTATGGGCTTCCATCTCTTTCAGGCCCTTGCTTTGCATAATAACCTTGAACTTATTGAATACCAATGATATACCCTCTTTAAGTACAGCAACATCGTCGGTAGTTTCCATTTGCTTTTCGGCGCGGTTCACATCATCCAGCACTACCAGCAGCGATTGCAATATATCTTTGCCGGCTGTCTGTGTCAGCTCTACCCTTTCCTTGGCTGTGCGCCTGCGGAAGTTATCGAACTCGGCTATCAGCCTCAGGTGCTTGTCCTTCAGCTCAGCTATCTCGCCCTGCAGCTGCTCTACCTCATCATTATTGCTTTCGGGCAATTCAGTGCCTGCACGGCTATCATCGCTGTTCAGTATATTAGATATTTCATCCATTTCTTCGTTTTGTGACAAGTTGTCGGCATTCTCATTCATAGCGTTCTTATTATCGTTCATATTCTTCCTTTTTTTAAAAAACATAGAGCAAATATAAGGTGCAATTTTTTTGCCAAATAGGGATTTTGGACAAAATGGCGGGGGATGCGCGCAGGTGTGCCACACTTCCAAAGTGTGGCACACCTACCACCCCACTACCAACTATAAACATTGGCACACTTTGTGATATACTTATAAAAACACTTTTATGAAGCACACCCACACGCTATTCATTTTTTTGGTTGCAGCGCTATGCCCGGTCATCAGCCGGGCACAGTATCATTTCGGATCAGTATCAACTGATGATGAATTCTATTTGAGCGAGGGCATTATATCCGGCGCGGAGATCAATGGCTGGGTGGGGCCGCCACTGCTCAATGGCGATGTGTCTATGCCATCGGCAGTGACGGGGGCCATCTTTGTGACCTACCGGCATTTCCTTACCGAAAAGTTCGCACTCGGTTGCTCTGCCGGCATGGATATGGAAAGCGGCGACCTCTCTTACGGCAACCCCGAAACAAATGCTACCGGGCTGGATGGCGTGAGCGGCCACTATAAAATGCACGCCTATACTTTTGCGCCGGAGGCATTGCTGGCCTATATGAAAAGAGACAACATCATGCTATATGGCTACCTGGGCCTGGGCGTAACCCTCTATGACGATAAATGCACCATAGACCCCAATGCACCCTATGGCCCGCCGGTGGTACTACCCTCCAACCCATACGACTACCACAAAACCAATTTCAACTTCCAGGTAACACCCATTGGCGTGCGGTTTGGAGATAAGATCGCAGGCTTTGCCGAGATCGGCGCCGGGTACAAGGGCATTTTTTCGGCGGGGTTGTCGGTGCGGTTTTAATGTTTGTTACCGTGCGTTGCAAACGCACTGCGGGGTTATCCTAGAAATATTCGAGGACGAATGGGTCGTTCACGCGAGTGTGGATTTCTCCTAACCGAAGAGAAAGTGGGTTGTAAACTTACTTTTAGGTAATTTCATTCCTCATCGAGAGGAGGATAGAATCCTGACGAAAGATAAAGACTATAAGAAACACTTAAGATAGACATGATGAAAAATATTTTTTTAACTCTTTTTATGTTTGCTGCATCTACTGAAATTGGACTAGCGCAAAAAAGGGCTATTTCACCAATTGCCGGTTGGTGGGTCAATGCGCAATACGAATATTATGCAAGTCACTCGGCTTCAGAAGAAATTCTATATCACATTTCTCCGTGGTTTATCCAGGTAGATTCATTTGGCTATTGTACAGTCGAATATTTATATGAGCAAAGAGCAAAACTGGGATATCCGACTAGTGTCATGTCAATTTAATTTTGTCTGTTAAAATAAATTTGTAGCTTTATCCTCCAAAAACGATGGTACGCTACAAGGTTACTCTAACAGAGGAAGAACGATTGCAGTTAAAAGCGATAATGAGCAAAGGCAAGCACA
>CAIVKT010000024.1 GCA_903906615.1 uncultured Bacteroidota bacterium
CCATCTCCAACTTCACGCGAAGTGGCATCTTTCAATATCCGGCTCATGGTATATGTGTTTTGAGTGATGCTGATCATCTTACTATAAACAATGTTTACCCCGCCATATACCCCGAAATTTTTGCTGATGTTGTATTTCAGCAATATCGGCAGTTCTGCCTCGGCATATGAGCCGCCTATGTTGTATTTCTTTACTATTGAATCGTGTGTCTGGTCATATTCATAATTTGCCGTTATTGCCGATCCTCCGGGTACTACTGTAGTAGCAAAAACGTTTAGCAATTCTACATTGCCATCATCATTCACCTGGTAGTAGGTTTCCGAATTGCCTATCCTGCGGGTGGTCAGTGAAGCAGCTTTAAACGATGGTTGCAGCATCAGCGCCAGTTTTGGCGATATGTTGTAAGCCACGTAAGGCGATACCACACCTTTTTTAGCAGCATCGTTGTTAAACCCTGTTTCATAGCCCAGTTTTACACCCGCTTCAAAGAATTTTTTGAATGGGGGTTTCACTGGTTTCTTCGGCGTTTGCTTTTTAGCTATCGGTTTTGGCGCTGCAGGTGTTTCTTTTTTAGCTACGGGTGGTACTGCTTTATCTTCCTTCTTTTCTGTTGCCGCGCCATCGGTATTGGCTTCTTTGGTATTGCCTGCGGTCACGCTGCTGTTGTATACGTTGGCGTTCTGCGGCTCATTGGCTTCGGCTGTATTGTTGTTGCCTGTGTTGTTCTTTGCTTTGCTGCCGCTTGTCTGCCCGGTCTTTGCCGCGTAGCTATGCGTTTTATAGTGCTTGTTCTTAGTGGTGCGCAGGTGGTTGTTGCCGGTATGGGCAGTGTTATTATTGGCGCTGTTATTAGTATGGTTTGTGGTTGATGTATTGCTGTTGGTTGGGTTGTTGGCAGGTGGTGTGTTGCTGTTTGCTGTAGTACTGTTATTATTTGCAGCAACGGTATTGCCGGGCTTATCGGCAATATTTTTTGCAATATTATCGGCGGATGATGGCGTGGCGCTGCCTGTGCCTGTGGCATTGCTTTGGGCTGCGGCTACGCCGGTAGCGCTGTTCATAGCAGTGGCTGTGCCGCGGCTGGAGTTGCCGTTTATTTTCACGGCTACGGTCACACTAAGCAACAGCACCAGGCAGGCAATACCTATGTATGCCGACCAACGGTCGAACAGGCCTCCTTTAGGTGGTGCGCTGTCCAGCTTTTTTTCAAAAGCAGCCCATGCACCCGAAGGCGGAGCCTCGGTATAGCCTCCGAGCTCTTCCCTGAACAGGTCATCAATACTTTTTCTTTGTTGTTCCATTGTATATGGTAATTACTTCATTATAGAATTAATCTTTTCTTTCAGTCTTTTTCTTGCGTCATTCATATACCACCTGCTGTTGTTCTCGTTTATATTCAGCAAGGCAGCGATCTCTTTGTGTGCGTAATTTTCAAAAACAAAAAGGTTAAAAACTGTTCGTTGTGCGTCCGGTAGGGTTTGTACTATCTGTAGCAGCTCCTTGTGCGACATTTTCTCTACCGATTCGCTGTTGATGTATGCGTCTTCGTTTTGTACCTCGTGGTGCTTCTGTTCATTGATAATGTTCTTCCGGGCATAATCCGTTATCGTATTCACTACTATCCGCCTGATCCATCCTTCAAAGGAGCCGGTAAAATTGTATTGATCCAGCTTCGTCAGTATCTTCAAAAACGAGTCATTCAGTATTTCTTCGGCAGCCACCTCGTTATTATATAAGTACCTCCTGATGACCCCATAAGCTGCAGGGGTATACAGGTCATATAGTTTTTTTTGTGCGCTGCGCGATTGTGCAATACAATCCCTGATCAGCATACCGAGCTCGTTATGACCGGCAGCCATGCTTTGGCCCTTTACAGGAAAGCTTGTATTTATATTGATCAGGTCAGGCAACACGCTATATATCTATAAGTTCATCTAATTAATAACAATTAATTTCCTGTTATTACTATTGACGAGTATTTGTGGTAAAATGTTAGGACGAAAAAAACTTTTCTAAATTACTAACATTTCCTCGGGAACATTCGTCTATTTCAACACCGCAGCTATACACTGTCTCGTATATTATTTTTGGCACTATTTTTGCGGGTTAAGTTGTTTATTTCGTTGTGCGCATATAGAGAAGCTTTCTTTACATTGCGGCACTTTTTTGAAGAGCATTTTTAATACAGAGACTATGAAGAAACTTACTATTCTCCTGTTATTGGCCATTGCGCAGTTTAAAGCCCATGCGCAGACACCGGTAAGCACTTTACACCAGAATTTTGACGTGGCTTGTGTGGTCACCGGCGGCCTCACCAGCATGGGGTGGACCATATACACACCTCCCGTAGCAGAACATGGCGACTGGGAATGCACCAGTACCGAAGGAAGGGGAGGGACTCCCGGTATGGAATGCAGCAACATAGTCTCTGGTGTCATGGGGTTAGACACTTCTTACCTGCTTACCCCCTTGCTGGATCTTTCTTCTTATGCAGGGCATCATATTTATCTAAACTTCGATACTAAGACCACTACTGTTACCAATGGTGGAAAGCTCTCTGTGTACAGGACCGATTATGATGATACCGCGCATGTATTTTTCAATGATACAGATCTTTCATCTGCGGCATTACCAATTATTGGGAATGCGGGTGATTCCACAGGATGGGTTACGCACCAGTTAGATATGTCCGGGCATACGACCTCAGGCTATTTTTATATAGCCTTCAGGTTTACAGGTACAAGTACAACAGGCGGTACCTGGTTCCTCGATAATGTGAACCTGACCACTACACCACTACACATAACAGATGCTGATAAACAAACCATCCCGCTTACAGTCATCGGTGCAAGTACTACTAATAATATAACCCTGTCTTATTCCTCCGTAACTACAGGTGCGGGGCGTCTCGCTGTTTATGATATGATGGGCAGGGAGGTGTATAAAGAAGATATAGTTTTTAACGGAACGCAAGCTATTCATACGATCAACGGCCTTGGATTGGCTCCCGGCATGTATGTGATCAAAATAGGCAATGGCCTTGCATATAGTGTTGCCAAAGTAGTGGTTCAGTAATAGTTTTTGCAAGCGCGTGGCTTGCGAATAAAAAATATGTTTAAGGTTCACTAACATTTTATCCCGCTGCTACGCCTTATATAGTATTGGGCCTTCCCAATAACAAGAACAGCCCCTATAACTTTTTTACCGGAACCCTATTTTCCCTCGTTTCCTATTATACCCCCAAAAGCGAAATGCCCCCACAAGGGCATTTCGCTTTTTTTTTGATAACTAGCTATCAAAATGCCACATTGCTAAACCAGATCGCATACGCGCAATGGGTAACGCTCCTCAACTTGCGATGCAACATAAAACAAGCCCTGAAGGGGCGCAATATCATAACGGGGGGCATCGCCCCTCGAATCGCGATGGGCATCGTCCCTCCTTCCTTACTTATTCTTCTTGACGTTCTTGTACAAGTTGCCCCCAAGGGTGTTCAAAAATCCCAAAAAGAAGCCCGCAAAGAAAACACTGGCTACAAGCAAAACCTGCATAGTCCAATATGATGCGGGATGTGTTGATCCTTTCTTCAGGTCATCCGTGTAGCGGAAGTAGTTGACCACTACAGACGCAAGCAACAGCAGCAACAGTATGAGCAGCCTTTTTTTGATCGATGTTCTCTTCTCCATAATTATGCCTTTCTGTACTGTGCAAGATACAATGATGGCAAATAATTACGAGCATGTTTTTGCATAGCTTTGCAGTGTGAATAAGCGATCCCTGTTAACACTTCTGTCTGTTTTCTTCACCTTGCCGTGTTTTTGCCAGGCAACGGATATTCATGAAGCCACGTGGCAAAGGGCCGACAGCCTCATCAAAACTACAAAGGAGTACAGGAAACTGCGGGATAAGGTAAACAAAGCCTCAGATGCGCATTTGTACATGATGCGGGTAACGTCTGATTCCACAGATGCACAGAACAAACCAACGATAAGTAATACAGTGAAGTATGATATTGGTGTATACCCGGGAGGCAACCCTGATGGTTTTGTTGTGGTCTACCTGGTCTACTACTCCATCAGCGAAAACAAGATCCTCCGCATAACCGTACCAACAGATCAATGACCCGCGCAGAATATTAGACCGTAACATGGAGAAGCCCCTTTAGGGGTTTGGGGTTTATATCGCCCTCATCCTGTTATTCTTCGCATTATGCTCCACCTCGGCCAGTCCCAGAGCCTCCATCAGCGGCGGCAAATACATACCAAACCTTCCACGAAGTCCCTTCTTGAGGCCATACCAGCCACCTACAGGGTTGCTTTCAGAGCGCCCCCAGGCTTCTACCGTCCCTTCTGCGGCGGGTTTCTGTTCATCTGCGCTGCCCAGCAGCATCCAGTCGCCATGTTTTTTCAGCATAGCGTGCAGGTCGTTAATGCAGCGCAGGTCATACTTCAGTGTGGTGCTGCCTACCGTACATACCAGTACTGCCGGATCTGCGGCTTCATCCTTATACATAGTATATGCCGATGTGCCGGGTGGGGTAGTCAGTTCCCATGGGCTTTCCTTTGTGCCTTTTCCATTTACTTTTACTTTTGCCATAATTTGCAATTGTCTGATAAATATACAAAAGCCCGGATAAATAATGCGCCTGCTATATTATGTTTGCACTTTCAAATAAAAACATGAGAAAAATTCAGTTAATATTTATCTGCCTGTCTGTAATATATATGAACACCGCTACAGCCAACCCCAATACATCTGCCGATAAAAGATTCAACGCTTACAAAGAGCGTTTTGTACTGGCTATGTGGAAGGTATACCCCGCATGGGCCAGTAGCGTGGGCTACCATAAATACGACAATGTGCTGGTAGTGCCTGATGAGGAGTCGCGCGTAAAGGAACTTGCTTTTTGCAAGGCCAACCTGGACTCGCTGCATAAATTCGCATTGGCGGAACTCTCTGATGCCAACAAGATAGATTATCATCTCGTGGAGAACCAGTTGAAGTTTGCAATGTGGGGCATCAAGGAAGAAAAGAGCTATGAGTGGGATCCTTCCGGTTACAATGTGTCAGGCAGTTTTGCCGACATGCTGGGCAATGAGTATGCCCCATTAGAAACACGCCTGCGCGACTTCTATACCCGCATGGCTGCTATACCTGCCTATTACAACGCGGCAAAGAACAACATTAAAAACCCAACTAAAGAACATACCGAACTGGCGATAGACCAATGCCTGGGTGGTATCTCTGTTTTTGAAAAGGACCTGCCCGATGCGCTGGCAAAATCGCACCTGGATGAAAAGGAGAAAGTGAAGATAAGGGAGCGGGCGAGCATAGCCGTAGATGTCATCAATAGCTATGTGGCGTGGCTCAGGGCATTGAAGAATGATAACCCCCGCAGTTGCAGGCTGGGCAAGGAATTGTATGCCAGGAAGTTTGAGTTCGAGATACAATCAGGCTACACTGCCGATGCCATCTATGAAAAAGC
>CAIVKT010000025.1 GCA_903906615.1 uncultured Bacteroidota bacterium
CGTATTCTACATTGAAAAGCCTGACCCAAAAACCAAGGGTAAGTTCAGCCACAATTTTGGATGCAGTTACTTGTTCTCCCCTTTTTATAATTTGACGTTGTGCCGTAGATATTTCTTTATTTAGGTCTTTTAAACCCGGAGTCGATTGAATATGAATATACCAGTCGGTTGTATTAAACATTGTTATAAGTTCTCTGTTCAAGCTATTTCGTAAAGCGACTTCAAATACTGAGAGGATCGGATAAAATGATTCTGAAAGAGCAATATTGGCATGGTAATGCTTAATGGCTTTTTCTTCATCTCCGGGATAATGATTGAAGTATCTTACCATTCTTTCGGTCGAAAATACTTTTTCTATATATTTTTTGTCCATCACCTGCATTTTGTATATTTGCATTAAGCAGTCCCGGTATTTCTTCTCCCAGATAATAGATGCTGGTGATGAAACCGGGTTTTTTTTGCGCTCATCCTACCCAAATATCGCCAGCGTATAATTAGACTTACCTTTTTGTATCAGCACATATTGCCCGTTCAGCAGGTGGTCTTCTTTTATTTTAGCATCGGCTTGTGTTACTTTTTCTTTGTTGATGCTGATACCGCCATTCTGTAGCATTTTACGGGCTTCTCCTTTTGAGGGGAGTATCTTGCTGTCGGCAAGAAATGTAATGAGGTCTATGCCTGCTGCGAGGTCGGCTTTTGCGCCGCTCACCTGTGGTACGCCATCCATCACTTCCAGCAACTGCTGCTCGTTGAGCGAGCGCAATACCTCAATAGAAGACTGCCCGAAGAGTATATCAGAGGCCTGTTTAGCGAATGCGAGGTCTTCTTCGCTATGCACCAGCACGGTCATCTCATCGGCTATGGCTTTTTGCAGTTTGCGCAGGTGTGGCGCTGCTTCATGCTCGGCTATAAGCGCTTTTATTTCATCAACAGGCTTGAAGGAAAATACAAGCGCCATCTTAGCCGCATCAGCATCGGGCAGCTTCATCCAGAACTGGTAGAAAGCATAAGGAGAAGTGCGCTCCCGGTCCAGCCAGATATTACCGCCCTCCGATTTGCCAAATTTGCTGCCATCGCTTTTGGTAATGAGCTTGCAGGTGAATGCGAAGCCCTCGCCACCGCCTTTGCGGCGTATCAACTCGGTGCCGGTCACGATATTGCCCCACTGGTCGGCGCCGCCCATTTGCAACTTTACATTGTGGTTATTGAATAGGTGGAAAAAATCGTATCCCTGTATCAGCTGGTAAGTAAATTCTGTGAAAGACATGCCCGTCTCGAGGCGTTTTTGCACGGAGTCTTTGGCCATCATATAGTTTACAGGGATGTGCTTGCCCACATCGCGTATAAAATCGAGGAAGCTGAAGGACTTGAACCAATCATAGTTATTGACCATCACCGCAGCATTGGCAGAGGTTGCGCTGAAATCAAGAAAGCGTTCCAACTGCTTGCGGATGCCGTTACAGTTATGCTCGATCGTAGCCACATCCAGCAGGTTGCGCTCGTGCGATTTGCCTGACGGGTCACCTATCATACCGGTAGCGCCGCCTACCAGGGCATAGGGCTTGTGGCCTGCCCTTTGCAGGCGCATGAGCAGTGTTATAGGCAACAGGCTGCCCACATGCAGGCTATCGGCAGTAGGGTCGAAGCCTATATAGCCGGAGGTCATTTCTTTCTGTAATTGCTCGGCAGCGCCGGGCATTATATCCTGTATAAGGTTTCTTTGTTGTAGGTCGGCTATGAGGTCCATTCCAAAAATATTAAGGGGCAAAAATAGTATTTAGTAGCCGCCTTACAGGCATCAGCAGGGGATAATTATACATTAAACTTTATCAGGTGTATTTATTTTTTGCCCGATGCAGGTGGTTTTCTATTTTTTTCGGAAATTTGTCATTATCTTTCGGTACTACTTAACAAAACTTTAGGCGTTGAAACGAATATTACTAGCATTGGCTTTGCTCCTGTCCTTTGGCTTACGGGCCCAGGAGCATCATGAAATAGGATTGATGGTAGGGGTATCTAATTACTATGGAGACCTGCAACCAAAGATGTTCCCGTCGTATGGCTACCAGCCGGTGGCCGGCATCGTTTATAAGTATTTCATGAACCCGCATATCGGTATACGCTTAGGTGCTTCTTATACTAACCTCAGCGCGGCAGACAGCATGAGTAATATTAAGGTGAACCAGGAGCGCAACCTTAGCTTTGCTACGCACTTATTTGAGTTTCACGGTGCATTGGAATTTAATCTTTTACCCATCGAGATACTAAAAAGAAAGGCTACTCCTTACTTCTTCGGCGGCGTGTCTGTTTTCTATTTTAATCCATATGCGCTTGATGACAATGGTGATAAGGTATACCTGCGGCCACTAAGCACGGAGGGCGAAGGGCTGCCAATGTACCCGGACCGTAAGCAATACAGCCTCGTAAACCTCGCATTTCCTTTTGGTGCAGGTATGAAGTTCTTCATCGGCCAGAGGATCATGCTGACCGGCGAGGTAGGCTTCCGTTATACCAATACTGATTACCTCGATGATGTGAGCAAATCTTACGTGAACCTGGATACATTGCAAGCCTACAAAGGCAAGTTGGCCAGGCAAATGTCATACCGTGGCAATACAGTGGTAGGATGGGACCACAATAACCCTGACTATGGTTTTCAGCGCGGCGACAGTAAATCGAACGACTGGTTTTATTATGTTAATATCACAGCCACGGTTTACTTCCGGGCACTGGGCAATCCAAGGGAATACCTGAAAACAAAATGCCCTATTTTCTTCAAATAACCCCAGATTGTTAAATTTCTAAAAAAAATCTTTTCATAAGCATTTGTTATCGAAAACCTCGTACATTTGTGGTGGGTATATTTTTCATAAGGTGTAAGTAAGGCTTTAGCTATCGTGCTGAGGCCTTACGCTTTTTTAGGAAGACTCCATTTCATTCTCCCTTCCGCAAGGCAATAATTGATCTCACAAACTCCCTTTTTAAGAAAATTTTAATTTCCCGAAAGATTATTTTTTATTTAGGAATGGCGTATATTTGTAGTGGGTATATTTTTCATAAGGTGTAAGTAAGGCTTTAGCTATCGTGCTGAGGCCTTACGCTTTTTTAGGAAGCCCCGGAAGGTGAGGGCGGAGAAAGAGTGGGGGAGCGGATGGTTTTTTCTGCTATCATTTGCCCGCTCCGAAATATACCTTAACACTTCCTTCCCAATTTTCTATAGTAGTTGTTTATAACTGGCACGTGCATTGATATACCAACATCATGAACAAAGCACTGAAGCTCACCACACTTTTTATTGTACTGGCATGTAGCAGTTACGCGCAAACAACTACTGTTGATGCAACAGATACTATGTATACCATGCAGTTAAAAACAGTGAACATTAGAGCTCGCTGGCTCAATGATACAGACCGCTATCATTACAACCAGATGAAGTTTTATGTAACAACTATATTGCCTTATTTGAACGCTGCCACAAAGCTCTTCAACGAGGTGAATGATAAACTGGAAC
>CAIVKT010000026.1 GCA_903906615.1 uncultured Bacteroidota bacterium
ACATTGGGGTCGGTATCGGAGAGCCAAACGACTTCCGGTTCCAGGTGCTTTTTGGCGATGAAGCCTTCGAGGCGGAAGGTGTGGTCTTCTTTGAAATCCAAACTCACCAGCAGCACCTTTACAGGCTGCTGTGCATAGCGCTCCTGCAGGGTATTGAACTCGGGCAGCTCCTGCACGCAGGGTGCGCACCACGTAGCCCAGAAGTTGATGATATATACGGTGTCTTTGGAGGAGGTGCGGTGTATCACATCATCGGCACTGTAGGCGGCTATGTGCTGGGCGCGGCCATTAGTTGATAAAAAGAATATGGTGAGAATTAATAGAATGTTTTTCATAGTATGGAATAGACTGCAATTTAAGGATATTTTATAATGTAAATGGAAGTGGCAGACTTCATTTATTTGAACTCCGCTTTTTATATTATGTTTGCCTTATCATGGACAAAATATTTTTATTACAGCATAAGACAGAGCAGGCATTGCAGGGTGGTGGTGCTAAACGTGTAGAGGCGCAGCACAAGAAGGGTAAACTAACGGCGCGCGAGCGGCTGCAGTTGCTGCTGGATGAAGGCTCGTTTGAAGAGATAGGCATGATGGTGACGCACCGCAGCCGCGACTTCGGGATGGAGAAGGAGATATACCCCGGCGATGGCGTGGTAACAGGCTATGGCACTGTGAATGGCCGCCTGGTGTATGTGTACTCTCAGGATTTTACGGTGTTTGGCGGCAGCCTCTCCGAAACCCATGCCGAGAAGATAGTAAAGATAATGGACCTGGCGATGCAGAACGGCGCGCCGGTAATAGGCCTCAACGATAGCGGCGGGGCAAGGATACAGGAAGGCGTGGTGTCGCTGGGCGGCTATGCCGATATTTTTCACAGGAATGTAAAGGCATCGGGCGTGGTGCCGCAGATATCCGCCATCATGGGCCCGTGCGCGGGCGGCGCGGTGTATTCGCCCGCCATTACCGATTTTATACTGATGGTGGAGCATACCTCTTATATGTTCGTAACCGGGCCTAATGTGGTGAAGACCGTAACGCATGAGACCGTGACGAGCGAGGAACTGGGCGGTGCGCATACCCATGCATCCAAATCGGGCGTAACGCATTTTGCCTGCGCACACGAGGTGGAGTGTATAGAAAATATAAAGAAACTGATCAGCTACATACCGCAGAACTGCGAGGAAGACGCGCCGGTATATGACTACGAGCTGGCCGATGAAACACGCAAAAAACTGAATGACATAATCCCAGCCAATCCCAACCAGCCCTACGATATAAAGGAGGTGATAGAAGAGCTCGCAGACTCAGGCTCTTTTATGGAGGTGCATAAAGACTATGCGGAGAATATAGTGGTTGGCTTTGCCCGCATAGGTGGCCGCAGCATAGGCATAGTAGCCAATCAGCCCGCCTACCTGGCCGGTGTGCTGGATATCAATAGCAGCAAGAAGGGGGCGAGGTTCACCCGCTTCTGCGATGCCTTTAATATACCCCTGCTGGTGGTGGTAGATGTGCCGGGTTTTCTGCCGGGTACCGACCAGGAGTGGAATGGCATCATCACCAATGGCGCCAAGTTGCTGTACGCGCTGAGCGAGGCTACTGTGCCTAAGATAACCGTCATCACCCGCAAGGCATATGGCGGGGCATACGATGTAATGAACAGCAAGCACATAGGCGCCGACCTGAACTACGCATGGCCTACGGCAGAGATAGCGGTAATGGGCGCTAAGGGCGCAGCCGAGATCATCTTTAAAAAGGAGATATCAGAAGCCACCGACCCCGAGGCCAAGCTGAAAGAAAAAGAAGCGGAGTACATAGATAAGTTTGCCAACCCCTACATGGCTGCCGCGCGTGGCTTTATAGATGAGGTCATCATGCCGGCAGATACCCGCTCTAAGCTGATCAAAGGCTTTAAAATGCTGGAGAATAAAGTGGTGAAAATGCCGAAAAGGAAGCACGGGAATATACCGCTGTAGCGTTTTTTAGGGGCTAAGGATAGTAGAAAATAAATTCAGATAGGTGTCATGGTGAGCCTCCGAACCATGATGCCGTTGAGGGTATTGATTACGGAGGATAGGTGCTTACGGTTACTCATTCCCTGTCCGGTAACGGCGCCATGGTTCGACGAGGCTCACCATGACACCTACGTAACCTCATGCTATAAATAGGGGTTGCTAAATAACCTTCCAATCGTTATCTGCTTTATCTTTCAGGAGATAAATCAGTATTTAGATGCAAGGAAAAAGTGACAAACGGCCTA
>CAIVKT010000027.1 GCA_903906615.1 uncultured Bacteroidota bacterium
AGGCTGGAGATCATAAAGCCTGTATTGCAACAACTGGTAGCAGATGAGCCTGATCCCGAATCACAGAAGGACGAGCAGAAGAAGATGAAGGACATTTTTCAGTAGGCACGTTAACTTAGGATACAGAATTATAGTTAATTTTAGGCATGATCTATGCTGTTAAAATAACTTTTAATTCTATTGTTGTTTGTTTGCTATTTACTGTTGCCGCATATGCGCAGCAGCTAAAACCCGGCTTTGATGTGGAGGAATATACCGGTGTGCTGGAACGTAGCGCTTTCAGTATGCCCGGTTCTACGCCGGATATCACCCTGCCTAAGCAAACACAATTTCATAAGGTGTATAGCTCGCCTGATGCGGGCATGCACAACCAGTGGAGTATGTGGCTCAACACAGATAATACTGTATTGATCATTCACCTGCGTGGCTCTGTAGCCACCCCCGATAGCTGGATTGAGAATTTTTATGCGGCTATGATACCTGCTACAGGCACTTTGCAGCTGGATAATAAAACTACCTTCAACTATAAATTTGCCGCCGACCCCAAAGCTATGGTACACGTGGGCTGGGCTGTAGGTATTGGCAGCCTTGCGCAGGACATCACAGAACATCTCAAGAATGAATACGCTCTTGGCGTGAAGCAGGTGATCATAGAAGGGCATAGCCAGGGCGCGGCATTGGCATTCCTGTTGCGGTCTTACTTATACTATCAAATGCAGGAACGGCTATTGCCTGCTGATCTCACCATCAAAACCTATTGCAGTGCAGCGCCAAAGCCCGGCAATCTATACTATGCTTACGACTTTGAATACATCAACAGGGGAGGGTGGGCATATACTGTTGTCAATGCTGCCGATTGGGTGCCGGAACTTCCCTTTTCCATACAATCCCTCACAGATATCAACCCGGTCAACCCGATCACAAACGTGAAGAAAGGATTGAAGAAGCAGAAGTTTGTTGTGCGTGTGGTGGGTGGCTATGTATATGCGCGGCTGAATAACTCTACCCGCAAGGCAAAACATAAATACCAAAAGTACCTCGGCAAAGCATTGTACCATCAAGTGAAGAAATACATGAAGGAATACAAGCAGCCTGCTTACAGCGGTAGCTTCGCCTATGCACGCGCCGGTACGCCGGTAGTGCTGGAGCCTGATGCCGATTATTACAAGCATTTCCCGGACACAGGCGCCAACATGTTCAGGAACCACATGGCCGAACCTTATTACTATTTATTGAAAAAAGCCTATAAATAGTTCGCAAAAACAAAGAAGCCCTCCCCCAAGACTGGGGAAAGGCCATTGTTTACTCAAACCAATGAGTTGTATATATTGTAATGAACGATGATCGGGGACTTTATACTTGCGACTATCTACTCCCGATAGCTATCGGGACTAACGACTTAGTTGTAGTTAACTGTTACCGGAACCGCAGTAGAGTTAGTGTAGCTGTTAGGAGCCTGTGCAGCAGATACTGTAAGAGTTGCACCAACAGTAAGTGTTTGTGAGCCGCCGGTGAGCACGCCTGTACCTGATGGTGTGCTGGTGAAGGCGCTCATACCCATGGTATGTGAAGAACCATCGCTAAGTGTAGCAGTAGTGGGCAAAGTGATTGCGTAAGTGTAGCCAGTAGCGCCTGATACAGTGAAGTTAGCCGCAGCAACAGTACCGGTAGTTGCTGGGAGCGTAACACCGCCAGTGCTTGTACGAGTGCTTGCCGGAGCGAGAACTACT
>CAIVKT010000028.1 GCA_903906615.1 uncultured Bacteroidota bacterium
CCCCTGTATCCCGAAGTTGAGTCCCAGCTTACCGGCATTGGCAAATGCAGGCAGCTTCTTATTCAGGTTCGGATTGAGCAAAAAATTCAACTGGCGTTCCGCCAGCATAGACAGCTTGGTTACCACCAGTTTCAGCTTATCCATTTCCAGTGCCACATAGTCGCCATGAAAGTTACCACCATGAAAAATATTTTTGTTCTTATGGTCTACGACCGGGTTATCATTAACCGAATTCAGTTCGTTCTCTATTACCAGTTGCGCTTGCAGCACAGTATCCAGTACGGGTCCGAGTATCTGCGGTACACAGCGCAGGCTGTAATATTCCTGTACCTTATCATCCAGTACATCTTCGGTTATCTTCTTGTCGTAAAGATGCTCCTGGCGCTTGCGCAGCAGCTTGCTTTTGCCGCCAAGGGTGCGCATCCAGGTAGCTACCTGCTGCTGCCCGTTGTGGTGCTTTACACTATTCAACTCCGCCGAGAAGGAATCATTATACGCTTCCATCATCTCGTTGATCATCAGCGACAGCAGCGTACTCCACACCACGAGGCGTTTGGCCATGATCACATTGATACCGCCTATCCCCGTCATGGCCGATGTGCCGTTGAGGATAGAGAGACCTTCGCGTATATGTATCTGCAATGGTTGCACCCCCAGGCTTTTGAATACGTTTTTGGCAGGTGTTACTTTTCCTTTATGGAGAAATTCGCCTTCGCCTATCATACCCAGCGCCAGGTGCGCCAATTGCACCAGGTCGCCGCTGGCACCTACGCCGCCATGGCTGTAAATGCAGGGGTAAGCATCGCTATTAATAAGTTCCGCCAATAATTTTACGGCATCTTCATGTATGCCCGAATAACCCAGCAGCATAGTATTGAGCCGTGCCAGCATCAGCGCCCTTGTTTGCGGCGCAGATAATAATTTACCCATACCCGAGCTATGGCTGCGCACAAGGTTGTATTGCAGTTGCTGCATATCGGCATCGTCTATACGGTATTGTGCCATAGGGCCAAAGCCGGTATTTATGCCATAGATCAGCTTGCCTTTTGAAAACACTTTGAGGAACTCATAGCTGCGCTTTACGTCTGCCAATGACTTAATGTCTATAGAAACGGGGATACCTTGCAGCACTACCCGGCCAAACTCACTGATGTCCAAATTTTTCCTCCCTACAGATACCATACGGAACTGATTATACTTTTGATAAGGTTGTAAAGATAAAAAAAAGCAATGCCTGCTGAAATATGCAGCTATTTATATAGGAGAAGATCAATCAGCCTTGCTGATCATGGAGGTAAAAGGATTGCGGAGGTTGCTGTATTCCATAAGGTCTACCTTTACGCTTCCCACCAATATGGGGCTGTCTACCCGCAATGGCAGGTGGTTTTCATCATCCGACACCCATATGGTCATTTTTTCTCCACCGGTGAAAATGGTGCCTTGTATCAGCAGCGGTACTATCTTAATAGCATTAAAAGTCCCCATTTTAGTGGTGATCTGTTCCTTGCCCAGGTACTTTATGTACACATTATATACCTTATCATCAAGAAAAAGGTTAAACGGTATCTTATCTCCGGGCTTGTACCTGTTGTAATCTATATTGCGGGCATAGAATATGCTGGAGAGTATATCCTGTGTGCCTTTAGGTATGGTATACAATTTTTTATTCGAAATGGCCTCTCCCTTTTTGTGATTAAAGGTCACATCCTGGTTTATTTTGGTTCCGCCCTCATTTACATCGCGCACAAACCTTTCTGGCAGCATGGTTTCCTTATCTATGTAGGTTTCATAGCGGTCCTTCACCTTAAAAAACCATTCGTACGAATGCGATGTTTTGCCATCACCGGTGATGTGGTATTCCTTTTTGCCGTTTATGTCTTCCAGGTCTGTTGAGAATTTAGCGGTCCCTGCATTTACCCATACAAAGCTCATGTTGTAATACACATGGAATGTAAGGCGCTCGCCATCTTTAAAACTGGTGTTGCGCGCCGCATCACCCTGCGCTGATGCAGCAAAAGCATTCGCAAGCAAAAAAACTATGACCGCTATATGTTTAAGACCAAACATCTTTATACTTTCTTTCATCAAAATCGTGGTATTTATCGTAATAACCTCATTCTTAAAATTAATATACTACCAATTATAGATGGTATGATCAGGTTCACCACCCAAATACCTGCTGTAGCCGCTAGGATACCAATGGTATTTGACGAAAAAAGCCCGAATATATGCAGGCTCACCTTTCCCCGTATGCCAAGTTCCGTGAGGGCTACCGAAGGAACGACTGCCATTACCCAAAAGAACAGTCCCGCCATGCAAAATCCCTCTGCCAAAGGGAGTTCCACATTCATCCACCTAAGTAAAAACAAATACTGTGCCGTAAATATGATAAACCGCAAAAGAGAGATGCCCAGTATCCTTATTTGCTCCTTCGTGCTGATGCGGTTTAACAATTTGCCATACACGGCAAACCTCCGCAGCCATTTAAAACGCTCTAAAGACGGTATTAAAGCCTCAAAACGCCAATATAGCAGAAAAAGGAAAACATTAACAAGCGCACATGCAACTAAAGTCAGCTTTGCAGCAACCGCCGGAAAAAGAATATTGTAATAGATAAGCCCTGCCAGGCCAAATATATACACAGCAGATAACTGCGCGATGCTGCCCAGTATGGCTACATTGATGTAGCGGAAAGTATTGCTACGGCCCAGGTAAAGTATTCTGCCGGGGTATTCTCCTATCCTGTTAGGGGTGATAATGGAAAACGCAACCCCCGCAAGGTAGCTGGCAAAGGTACGCCAATACGGCAGGGGTTCCACTCGGCGGGTGAGCAGGTGCCATTTATACGCTTCAAGGGAAGTGTTGGCAAATAGGAGTGCGATACAACAAATCAGGTAAAGTACCGGCCTGGTATGTTTCCACACGTCGGCACCTATGCCGGATAGTTGCTTCGTTACCTGCCCATAGATACTCCACAGCAGCAGCAGCGAGATAGCCGCGCCCGCAATATAGTTAAGCCATATTTTGGTACTTTTGTTCACCACCTAATTTTTATTCATTGAAAGACAGCGAGATCATTCTTGGCATAGACCCCGGCACATTGGTAATGGGCTACGGCCTTATCTCTGTAAACAAAAGTAGTGTATCAGTTATAGAAATGGGTGTATTGCAGTTGTCTAAGCATAAAGACCACGCGGAACGGCTGCACCTCATCTTTAAAAAAATGGAAAGCCTCATCAAAGTACACCAACCGGTGGCTGTAGCCATTGAAGCGCCTTTTTTTGGCAAGAATGTGCAAAGTATGCTGAAGTTGGGCCGCGCTCAGGGGGTGGCAATAGCCGCCGCTATGATGAGCGGGTTACATGCCGTGGAATATGCGCCCCGTAAGGTGAAGCAATCCATAACCGGCAGGGGCAATGCCACCAAGGAGCAGGTACTCACCATGCTACGGCACACCCTGGGCATTGTAGAAGATGTGCGCTTTATGGATGCCACCGATGCGGTAGCAGTGGCCCTGTGCCACCACTACCAGGGCAAGACCGCCCAGATAAAGAAAGAGCATGGAGCGCCTGCCGCAAAAGTGAAGAAAAACAAGGCTACATGGGAGTCATTTATTACCTCAAATCCCGGTAGGATTAAATAATACAGTCCATTTGCAAATATTATATGTAGCCGTTTATTAGTAAATTGTAAACAGATATAGTATATTACCACGAATAACTATTATATTTGTCTTACCATATCATACTATGCCTAACCCAAAAGTAAAAGTATTATTAGTGGAAGATGACCCTGTGCTGGGTTATGTAGTGAAGGATTTCCTACAGAAACAGGACTTTGATGTAACACATTGCACCGATGGCGATACTGCCTGGCATCAGTTCATGAAAAACATCTACGACATCTGCCTGCTCGATATATTGCTGCCCGGTAAAAAGGACGGCATGGAGCTGGCCAACAGCATCCGTAAAAAGAATGAGCATATCCCCATCATCCTGCTTTCGTCCAAAAATATGGACAATGATAAGATAGCAGGTTTTGAAACAGGCGCTGACGATTACATCACCAAGCCATACAACCTGAAGGAGCTGTTGCTGCGCGTACAGGTATTCCTGAAGAGAACAAAGAAAAAAGCAGAAGCGCAGCCTATGGTATTCCAGATAGGCGATCTTAATTTCGATTATACCAACCTCACACTCGGCAACGATAAAGTAGAACACCAGCTTACACAGCGCGAAGCAGACCTCGTGCGCTACCTGTGCATGAATGCCAACCGTGTGCTGAAGCGCGATGAGATACTGATGAATGTTTGGGGCAAAGACGATTACTTCTTAGGCCGCAGTATGGATGTATTCATTACCAAAGTAAGGAAGTACCTGCGCTCGCAAAATGCCGCCAAGCTACAGACCATACACGGTATAGGCTTCAAGTTCAACTATAATCCGCCGCTGAATTAAGCTGGTAGTTACACTATAGCCAACTCAGGTAGTTTTCTTGGTTCAAATTTTTTCATAGCTGCTGCTATTGCAGCTATATGCTGTGGCGTAGTGCCGCAGCAGCCGCCCACCAGGTTCACCCAGCCTTCCTTAGCCCACTCAGCGATCACGGATGCAGTATGCTCTGGGCTTTCATCATATTCGCCCATGGCATTAGGCAACCCTGCGTTGGGGTAAGCGCTTACATAGCAGGCTGCTATCTGCGACAGTTCTTCGATGTGCGGGCGCATCTGGTCGGCGCCCAGGGCACAGTTGAGGCCAATACTCAATGGATTGGCGTGCATCACGGAGATGTAGAATGCCTCCAGCGTTTGCCCGCTCAGCGTGCGGCCGGATGCATCGGTGATAGTGCCGGAGATCATCACCGGCAGTTTTTCTTTTTTAGTATCCCTGAAGTATTTATTCACAGCATAGATAGCTGCTTTTGCATTAAGGGTATCGAAGATGGTCTCTATCAAAAGGATATCAACACCGCCATCTACGAGTCCGCTGATCTGCTCATAATAAGCATCGGCCAGTTCATCAAAAGTAACAGCGCGATAGCCGGGATTATTCACATCCGGCGACAGCGACAATGTTTTATTCATAGGCCCTATAGCGCCTGCCACAAAGTACTCATCGTGCGATAGCTGTAGCTCGGTAATGGCTTCTTTTGCAATTTTTGCAGCAGCCACATTGATCTCGTACGCCAGTGAAGACATATCATAATCGGCAAGAGATATGACCTGCGAGTTGAAGGTATTTGTTTCGAGTATGTTCGCGCCTGCCTGCAGGTATTGCTGGTGTATCTCTTTAATTATTTGCGGCTGGGTAAGGCACAGCAGGTCGTTATTGCCTTTGACATCAGAATGCCAGTCTTTGAAGCGCTCGCCACGGTAATCCTTTTCCTCCAGCTTAAAGCGCTGTATCATGGTGCCCATAGCGCCATCGATTATGAGGATACGGTCGTCGAGTAGTTTTCTGAGTTTTGCTTCGGTATTCATCATGCAAAGGTAGGGGATTGGGGAATATGGGTGAAATGGGATAATCTATACACGTATAATAGCAATATATTGCCGGCTTAGGTGAGGGAACACAAAACGGAGTACTATTTGGAAGATGTTGGCAATATATTACTGTTTTTTAGTGTAGCGTAGTAAAACATAATATAATGGCATATTTGTGAGGGTAAATAATGTATTAGATGTCATATCCATACACACTAAAGACAACCAATGAAAAAGACTAAAATAATATTACTCTCACTATCTTGTTTTCTTTCCTTCTCTTCTTTTAAAAATGAGGGTGTGCTGAATCATCCCATGCCTTTATTGCCAAATAAAACGCTGGATGGACAAACTATTGATGCAGATTACTACAAAGGGCACGTGACTATTGTGAGCTTTATGTTCATAGGCTGCATACCGTGTATGAACGAGATAAGTGTACTGGATGAAATACAAGATGAATATGCGGCAAACTTGCACCTGCAAATACTTTGTGTGGCCAGGCAGATGAGGGAGCAAATGATACAATTCAATGATACCGGCAATAGCTCCTGTTTCAGCATGGTAAGAAGAGCTATGAAGGTGAATCCTATCAGTTATACTATACAACCGGGCTGTGCAACTGAGCCGAGTAAAATGGTAGTGAAAGATATGACTGAAGATGGAAAGAGTAAAGATGTGTCGCTAAAAAGTGAATGTAATACGATTGAAGAAACGTTTGGGATAGCAGCCTTTCCTTGCATTTTCTTTGTTGATAAAAAAGGCATCGTTAGGAAGATAGAAGAAGGTGGCCCGGGAGTGCAGAACGACCCCCCATTTCATGATAAGATCAAAAATGAGATAGATGCTTTGCTGGCGGAATGAACTTGTTTTCGGCTGCCTCGGGATTCATTAATAATCATTTAATACGCCCTCCAAATAAAATCTTTTCCCAAAGGAAAATATGGTTAACTTTGCGTGCCTTTCGGGATGGCGGGGCCATCGCAGCAGCCAATCCGAACAGGTCTTACTCCGATTTCTAAATCATTAAAATATGGGCGACAATGCTGGTTCAGGATCTGAGGGAGAAAATTCTGGAAGGCGACCTCAGCGAGTTGCTCCACCACAGCAAGGATGAGGATTATCCGGCCGAGGTAGGTAAGCTGTTAGGCTCACTACCCGAGGAATATGCCATCAATACTTTTCTTGCATTACCAGAAGCGATACAGATAAAAATATTTTCTTATCTCGATCATGCGTTGCAGATGGGCATCATTGAAGAACTGCCCCGCCAGCACATATCCAACATACTCAATAGCCTCGAATCCAATGACCGTATCGCCTTCTTTGATATGCTCGATGGCATAGAGGTAACCGAATATCTGAACCTGCTCAATGATAAGAACAGGCTGGCTACCTACGACCTGCTGGGCTATCCCGAGCAGAGCGTGGCGCGGCTGATCAATACCAACTTTACAACAGTACGCAAGGAGTGGACCATAGGGCAGGCCATAGAGCACCTGCGCCGCTTCTATACCGATACCCCTGCTGCCAATGTGATATTCGTTATTGATAGCAACGGCAAGTTGGTAGATGATATACCTATCCGCAGGCTGGTACTCAACGAGCATAGCAAGACGATAGAGGACATAATGGACGGCTTCTATGTGAAGCTGGATATACAGGACAGCATCGAAGATGCCATCCAGAAATTTAAAGAGTACGACCGTGTCGCCCTCCCTGTAACCAACAGCAACAATGTGGTGATGGGCGTGGTGACGGTGGATGACGTGATAGATGAGGCCGAAGAAAAAGATACGAAAGACATGCAGCAGTTCGGTGGTATGGAATCTCTGGATCTGCCGTATGTAAAAACAGGATTCTTTACCCTCGTGCAAAAGCGGGCTGGATGGCTCATCATCCTGTTCCTCAGCGAAATGCTCACGGCTACAGCCATGCAGCACTTTCAGAACGAACTGGACAAGGTGTTGGTGCTTACGATGTTTGTGCCGCTCATCATGAGTAGCGGGGGTAATAGCGGATCGCAGGCAGCAACACTGATCATTCGTGCTATGGCCCTGAAAGAATTGTCTTATCGCGACTGGTGGTATGTGATGCGCCGCGAAATATTTTCGGGCCTCACTCTTGGTATCATACTAGGTACCATTGGTTTTCTCCGCATTGCGGCGTGGCAGGAGTTGCATATATGGAATTACAACATCCACTCTGTTACCCAGCCGAATGGTAATGTACCTATTGGCGGGGTGCCGCTTAGCTGGGTGCTTGTAGGGCTTACGGTTTCGTTTTCGCTGGTAGGTATAGTAATGTGGGGTACGCTCAGCGGCTCCATGATACCTATGATCCTTAAGCGCCTGAAGCTGGACCCTGCTACATCATCAGCCCCCTTTGTGGCTACACTGGTGGACGTTACCGGCCTCATTATCTACTTTACCGTTGCGGCTATGGTATTGCACCTGTAAGGTATTAATCCCGGGCTATAGTCGTTACATTATACATCACAGGGCCGTTCTCAGCCTGGTAGTGTGTGTTTATGGCTGTGATCGTTACACGGTCGCCTGCAAGCGAGTCTATGCTTAATGCAGTGCTTTCCAACACATATTGTTCAGTTGAACTTACGACGAGAATGTAGTTGCCATACTGGTAAGTGGTCACACCTTGCCTTTGCAGTGTGCCGGTAGTGGAAAGGGTATCGCCACTGGTATGTGTGGTGGTACTTGTGGTTTTCCCCTTGGTGCAGGAGAATAAGCCTGATGCAACCAGGATAACGAGAGAGATAGCTTTTAAGAAACGCATATGGGATATTTTTAAAAAGTGACGAATGAAATTACTTTCTAATGGCTGCAAACGCCGTGCCAAATTCGGGAACAACCATGTTGTGGGAGATATTTTCACCGCTATAAGATGGGCGGATAGTTTTTTTTGCTACCTTCGCCATCCCAAAATCAAATTGCGGGCGTGGTGAAATTGGTAGACACGCTAGACTTAGGATCTAGTGCTGTGAGGCTTGGGGGTTCGAGTCCCTCCGCCCGCACTTAATTAATGATCAAGCAGTTACATTCATTTGTAGCTGCTTTTTTATTTTATAAAAAAACGAATTGCACAAAAAATTGCACAAAGCACAATTTTGTTGTTCGCGCTACAATCCGGGCCTATTATATTCATAAAATCCATTGCGATTTTACCCGAGGTTAAAATCTTCCCGCAGTATGCCATCTACTTTTGTGTTATCAAAATCAAACAAAATAAAACACAAAAAATGAGAACAACACTTTTAACCATCGCTATCTGCTTACTGGGTTATGCAGCTTTTTCACAAAACAAAACCAACAAAAAAATGGAAACAATCGTATTAGTACATGGCGCGTGGTCTGATGCCAGCGCATGGAGCGCAGTAGCTCCCGTCTTAAAAGCTAAAGGCTATGAAGTAATAGAAGTGAACCTGCCGGGGCATGGCAAGGACAATACTTCTTTTGCCACCATTACCCTGCGATCGTACGTGGATGCCGTAAAGAAAGCCATTGGCAACAGGAAGAATATACTGCTGGTGGGCCACAGTATGGGCGGCGTTGTCATCAGCCAGGTAGCAGAGGAGATTCCGGGACAGCTAAAAGAGCTGGTATACCTTGCAGCCTTCCTTCCACGTAACGGTGAAAGCCTGCTATCCCTATCACAGCAGGATGCGGACAGTCACATTGGCAAATACCTGCAGATAGACCAGGCTAACGGTAATGCAAACCTGGCCAAGGATGGCATCATTGATGTATTTGCCGCAGATGCGCCTAAAAACATAGCTGAGCAATTGGTAGCTAATTTTAAGGCAGACCCCCTGGCGCCATTTGCTACACCCGTGGTGCTCACTGATGCAAATTTCGGAAGCGTGAAAAAAGTATACATACACACGCTTAATGACCATGCGGTAAGTTACACCCTGCAGCAGGCAATGGTAAAAAACGGGAACGTGGAAAGAGAATACGCGATACCTACCAGTCATGCACCTTTTATAAGTATGCCGGACGTACTGGCGGCAATAATTCTGGAGGAAGCAAAATAACCCCGGGAAAACTTGCACTTCAATTCACCGGAATTAATTTTCCGGTGAATTTTAGTTTTAATCTTATTTTTATTAGATGGGATCCTCTTCAGAAATAGAATTATTACAGCAGGCGCTGCACAAGGCAGCGGGGATGGATAAGGAAACATTCGACCTGTCGCTCCCTTACTGGCAACTACGAACCTATAAAAAAGGGGAGTACTTTAACGAGTATAAGAATATATGCAAGCACCTGGGTTTCGTGATCGACGGTGTCTTCAGGATATACAGAACAAATGAAGAAACGGGCGAAGAAAAGAATATGGTCTTCTTTACCAATCACCAATTTGTGGCATCTTATAAAAGTTTCCTAAGCCAGGTAGCCTGTAGCTATTTTACCGAATCGATGGTGACATCTACTATACTGTATATACACATCGACCACCTGCAAGAGCTGTATAAAACATCGCACCAATGGGAGCGCTTTGGCAGAGTGGTAGCCGAAACCGCTTTTCATGAAGTGATGAGCAGTACCGAAGCTTTTTTATTTCATTCGCCGGAAGAGCGCTACTTACAACTGATGACAAAGCACCCCGATATATTTAATGCGGTGCCGCTGTATCATATAGCTTCTTACCTCGGTATACAAGGCCCGTCACTAAGCCGCATCAGGAAGCGCATGCTCAGTAAATAACTTTTCTTTCACCCAACAAGCCCACCTTGCCGCGGGCAAGTGTCAAAATGAGCGTGAAATAAACAGAACGATGGGACTTTTCGCTCTTTTTATTTTGCAATTATGAGAAGTCGAAAATTTTATTTTTTTATAATTTTACTACTTTAGATTTATGTTTGAGGAATGGGATAATAAAACAGAAGAGGAATGCACCGACATCCTGCAGAAAATATTTGCAGGCAGCGAAGTATTACTTTGTTCCATTGCTCCCGATGGTTGGATGAATTCAGAGTACATCCACTTTTTTCATCCTACCGCCGAACAGCAGTTTGCGGAATACAACATAATGTATGATAACCTTGCATCTTTCAAAAAAAATAAAGACGAGGCTACGGAAAGCGAACCCCGCAAAATTCTTTCGGATTTTCAAATGGATGGGCTGGAGCATGTAAACGACTTCGAAGAATTCATAGAGATCCTGGGGAAAGCTGTTTGGGATATTTTTTCGGATAACCATGAGGTAATAGCAGGCGATGGCAAGATATACGACTTAGGCTCCTTCAGGGGATCAGGCGATACTATTGCTGAGTTTATAAACGAATATTATCCGCTATCAGCGGGTAGCCTTGATTACATGGACTTCTATATGGGTAGCATTTGGATCAATAAAAGAGCCGGCTTGCTGCCATTTTACAAACACATTTTTACAGTTTTAAAAGAGCATAATTGCGACTGGCGCTATTCCTTTCCCAGGCTTGGGATAGTGAGTTTTAAACAGGAAGAACCGGAGAATAGTAACCCGGCAGAATATGATCCTTTACAGGCCATGCAGAATGAACTATCTAAAGAGACAAGTGAAGCAGACAAGCTACAGGAAAAGCTGGACAATATCTATGAACAGGACTACGAAGACGCTAAATACAAGCCACTACCACAAACTGTGCTTGCCTACAAAGAAGTTTATGGTATTTTACCGGAAGGCCATCCACAGAAGGAGTTTGAGTAGGATTTTAATACGCCCTGCTAAGGAAATTCTTTATAAATATCTTTTCTGTGCGCAAACGCAAGAATATTAAAAGGCAAGTTTTTTGAGTACACTTTTTTTATAAGCAAGGCCACTCTTTATGCCTGACTGCATCAGTCGCACTAATTCTTTATCTTCAACAGTACTACTGATGAGATCAATCCCCGATGATTTGCCGGAAAGTGTTTTTATAAGCGAAAGGAGATTCTTCCCTGTTTTATTACGGTCGTCTATTTCTATGAAATGCTTCATAAAGTTGATTTTACCAATGTAAAGTTACCGAATAGTAGTAATACTTACTTCAAACGATCTGATAGCTACTCCTTCACAAATTTCCTTACCTCACTACCATTTATCCTTATCAGGTACATCCCCGTGGGCAGGCCAGCAACATCTACCTCCACCTTATCAGTATTGTATTCGTGGGTATAAATGGTTTGCCCTAAAAGGTTGGTAATGGCTACTGTTTTTATATTTTCGCCGGAGGTGATGGTGAGGGATATGGTGGCGGGATTAGGGTAAACAAAGCATTGGTTTGTCTTGGTGAGATTTACAACTTCAAGTGGGAAAATGAAACCACATTCTGGCTGCGTTACTTTTCGAATTCTGGAACCGCTGGTAATATATAAGTTTCCCGAAGTATCCGTTGCAATACAATCCGACTTTAATTGTGCATCAGTTGCCGGCCCGCCATCTCCACTATATCCCACTGTCCCATTACCGGCTACGGTACAAATTGTTCCACTCGGATCCACCCTGCGAACAGCAAGAAATTCATCGATGAACAAATTTCCGTTATTATCGAAAATTATCATTCCGGGACTAATTTCCGCGTCTATAGCTGCTCCCCCATCTCCGGTATTCCCGTTGTATCCGGTTCCCGCGTACTCTGACATGATTTGAGAAGTATCAATTTTGTAAATTCCTGAATAAGTAGTGTCAACGCGATATGGGAGATAATTATAACTCACAAAAAGATTACCGGCTTTATCTGCACGTATATCCGTAATTGGGGGCAATGCAAACAATGTAGCTATTTGTGGAGTAAAATGCCGGAGAGGAAACGGGCCTCCCAGGCCGTTCCCGGCGAAGCGGTTTATTATTCCATTTGTATCAATCTTAGCTATATATTCGCCGTAAGGTAAAAACAAGTTGCCCTCCTGGTCAATACAAAAAAGATGTTGGGTGCACAAGTTTACAGAAGTTGCTGGAACGCCAAACCTGATTGAGCAGCTATCTACACCATTACCCGCTACTGTGGTAATAATGCCGGATACAGTAGTAATTTTACGAATTCTACCCCATCCCTCTGAAATAAACACATTACCGGCTTTGTCAACGGCAACGTTATTTGGTCCATGTAACATCGCAGAAGTTGCAGGTATATTGTCTCCGTTATAACCGGCTACACCTGTTCCGGCTATGGTCGTGATTATTCCTGCGGCATTGATCTTGCGTACTCGGCTACTATCGAAATCAACGAAATATAAATTACCTGTAGCATCATAAGCGCATCCGTATCCTGAGACGTTAATTGTAGCGTTTGTAGCCGGCCCCCCATCACCGCTAAAGCCATTTGTTCCATTACCTGCAATTGTTGTAATTATCTGTCCATTAACAAAAAAAGGCAGAAATTGAATGAGAAGCATTATCCTTTTCATAAAACGCATTTATATAATAAAGATACTCATTTCTCCAATTCCACCCACACTACTATCAGCCCACCCGCAAAATTTCTCCGAATGTTGTACCTTAGCCCCCTCAAAATCAGAGCCGGTTTCCTAAGGGGCCCGGCTATTTTTAACTTTAAAATTTTTTCTGAACATGGCTACGGTAACCCGTGAGAACATAAGTGCCCAGCATGATAAGCTGACCGTGAAACTGGAACAAGGCGATTATATGCCCGCCTTCGAAAAGACTCTCAAACAACAAACCAAAAATGCCAATATACCCGGCTTCCGCAAAGGCATGGTGCCTGCAGGTATGCTGCGCAAAATGTATGGCCAGGCCATACTCAATGAAGAAGTGATACGCGCCGCCGGCCAGAAGCTGGATAGCTACCTGCGCGAGGCAAAGGTCTCCATTTTCGCACAGCCCATGATACTGGCCAACGCAGATAAGCCCATGCCCAGCATGACGAACCCTGCAGAGCTGGACTTTTCTTTCGAGATCGGCATCAAGCCCGAGTTTGAGATAGAAGCCGTAAAGAACAAAGCCCCCCTCACCCGCTACAAGATCGCCGTTACCGATAAGATGATGGAGGACGAGATAGAGCGCATCAAGCGTCGCTATGGCAAGGTAGAGGCGCAGGATACCGTGGTCAATAAAGACGACATCATCTACAGCACCTACGAGCGCACCGATGAGCATGGCAACCCTATAGAGGGCCACGACAAAATTGAAGATACCGAAGTGCTGGAAAAAGTACCCGCCAAGCTCAAAGAAATGCTGATGGGCAAGAAGGCCGGTGACACCATCGTCTTCCGCCCTGCCGATGTATGCACCGAAGAAGAGCTGAAGGTATTTCTGAAAGACCCGCTGAAAGCTGGCGAAGAAGCCGCGCAGCACTACTACAAACAAACGCTGACCAAAATAGGCCTGCTGATACCGCAGGAACTGGGGCCCGACCTGTATGCGCAGGTATTCCAGAACAAAGAAGTAAAAGACGAGGCCGACTTTACCGATAAGGTACGTGCCGAGCTGAGCAAAGAATTTGACCGCATAGCCGAAGAGCGCCTGCAGAACGAGATCTTCGAGCTGCTGGTACACAACACCCCCATCAATCTACCCGTAACCTTCCTCAAGCGCTGGATGCGCGAGGGCGGCGAAAAGCCGAAATCGGCACAGGAAGTAGAAGCAGAATACGGAAGCTTTGAGCACCAGCTGCGCTGGCAGCTCATCTCTGATAAGCTCATCACCGAGCACAAGATCAATGTGACCATCGAAGAGGTGAACCAGAACATCAAAACACAGGTGCTGGCCTACTTCGGCCTCGGCCCTGACGATGAGGACGAGGCCCCATGGATGGAAGGCTACATGGCCAAAATAGCCAAAGACGAGAAGATGATAGACGAAACCTATCGCCGCTTGCTGATGACAAAGCTCTTCACCCACCTGGAGCAGCACTTTACCATAACAGATAAAGAAATAGGCGAAGAAGAATTCTTCAAGCTCGGCAGCGCACACGAGGCGCACCACCACCATCATCATTAAATTAAAAATTAAAAAGCAAAAGCCACTCATTTTTTTGAGTGGCTTTTTTGATGCGCCCGGAAAGCTCTGAAAGAGCGAAATATACTAGCCCGGGGTGTAGCCCCGGGTACAATACGATAATGCGGAGAACGCCCTGAAAGGGCACAATCTCTTAGCGGGGGGCAACGCCCTCCGACTTGCGGGAACGTAACACAAGCCCTGAAAGGGCGAGATATGCTAGCCGAGGCAACGCCCTCGGTAAATAGAATAATAAGGAAGCCCTGAGAGGGCGGAATATTTGCGCCCGCAAATCATTGAGCCAATGGGTCTCGTCCGAAACGGATATTTCATCCTGGCGGGCATTGAGCAATTGAGCCATTTTCAAACTACCTTTGCGCGTATAGGTGTGCCACACCTCTGAGGTTTGGCACACCTTGACCACGTTTAAGAAGCTATTATGGATAAAAAAGTACGAGTACGTTTTGCGCCCAGCCCTACGGGTGGATTGCATCTGGGTGGTGTGCGCACTGTTTTATATAATTACCTGTTTGCCCGCGCGCATGGCGGCGATTTTGTGTTGCGCATAGAAGATACCGACCAGACACGATTTGTGCCTGGCGCCGAACAATACATTATGGACTGCCTGCGCTGGTGCGGGCTGGAGCCCGATGAAAGCCCCGAAAAGGGCGGCCCGCACGCACCCTACCGCCAGAGCGAGCGCAAG
This sequence comes from uncultured Bacteroidota bacterium, assembly GCA_903906615.1. Lineage (GTDB taxonomy): Bacteria > Bacteroidota > Bacteroidia > Chitinophagales > Chitinophagaceae > Nemorincola. The sequence continues at coordinate 15,126 of CAIVKT010000028.1, forward strand.
CACCTCTATTACGAATACGCACAAAAGCTGCTCGACGCAGGCCATGCCTACTATGCCTTCGATACCACCGAAGACCTCGAGCGTATGCGCAAGGAGATGAAGACCGATGAGCATTCCATGCCCCAGTACGACCGCACCACCCGCATGAAGATGCGCAACTCCCTGTCGCTGGATGCGGCAGAGGTAGTGAAGCTGCTGGGCGATGGTGTGCCGTATGTGATACGCATAAAAGTACCCGAGAATGAGATCATAAAGCTCACAGACATGATACGCGGCGAGGTGTCTTTCGATAGCTCGCTCGTTGATGATAAAGTATTGCTGAAAGCCGATGGCATGCCCACTTATCACCTCGCGGTGGTGGTAGATGATTACCTGATGCAGATCACCCATGCCTTCCGTGGCGAGGAGTGGCTGCCCAGCGCGCCTATACACGTGCTGCTGTGGAAGTACCTCGGCTGGATAGAGCATATGCCCCTGTGGGCGCACCTGCCACTGATACTGAAGCCCGATGGCAACGGCAAGCTGAGCAAGCGCGATGGCGACCGCCTCGGCTTCCCCGTATTCGCCATGAACTGGACAGATCCTAAGACAGGCGAAACTACAGGTGGCTTTAAAGAAATGGGCTTCCTGCCGCAGGCGTTTGTAAACATGCTGGCCATGCTCGGCTGGAACCCCGGCACCGAGCAGGAACTATTTTCGCTCGATGAACTGGTCGATGCCTTCTCCATAGAGCGCGTACACAAAGGCGGTGCCAAGTTTGATTTTGAAAAAGCAAAATGGTTCAACCACCAGTACATACAGCATACCGATAATACCGCACTGGCAGCGTTGGTACTGCCTTACATGGATGCCGTAAACATAGCCCCTGAAAAGCTGGAACGTGCAGTGGGCCTGGTAAAAGACCGTTGCCACCTGCTTACCGACTTTAATACGCAGGCCGGCTTCTTCTTCACCGCCCCGGCCACTCTGGACGAGGCATCCATGAAGTGGGACGACAACAAAAAACAATTCTTCACTGCCTTGGCCACAGCGCTGCAGTCACTCCACGAATGGAATGAGGCAACCATCGAGGCCAGCTTCAACGAGCAGGTAGCTGCCGCAGGCATCAAGAAGGGCGAAGTTATGTTGCCCTTCCGCATCATACTCGTAGGTGGCAAGTTTGGCCCCGGCGTATTCGCAATAGCAGATGTGATAGGTAAGGAAGATACGATTAGCCGTATCGCTAAAATGATCTGATCAATTGTTTTATAAAAACGGGGTACACAATGCAAATTGCGTACCCCATTTCTTTTCCCCACATCACTTCACCAATATCCACACCTCAACCCCGCTCACTATCTTCTCATCATTTTCAACCGACTCAGGGTGCTTTATGTCTATAGACTTAAAGGTGATGCGGGGCTTTATGTCGCCTGTACCATCTATGGTCAGCTCCTGTGGCGGCAGATCTCCTTGCTGGTCTTTTGCCCTCAGTGATCGTACTAGCGCATTGAGGCATATAGTGTCAACCGTTTTTCCGTTCCTTATAAAATTCATGTAGGTGCTACTGTCTTGCTCGGTAAGGCTTACTTGCACAGAGTCTGTCGGGCTAAGGAATATCCATTGTTTTCTGCCCTCAGGATATGTTGGGAACCCAATGATGAATACTTTTGAATAGCCTGCCACATTCACGCCCGTCCGCACGTCTGCGGTATAAGACAAATAATTGCGGTAGCGGGTCATTCCGTTTTTTTGGTTGGTGCAAAGTATATGTATCAGCGAATCTTTGAGTGTGTTGCTCGCTTCCCATTCATTGGTGTGGCCATTATTTACACCCCTGTATGTATATTTCACGAGGTCTTTAATGTTGGCGGCATATATAGGTTGCATTGCCTCCGGATTCTTCCTGTCTATAAAATACTCTACTACATTTCTCAGCTGCTCTGCGTCATAATTACTCTTTATAGCCTTCTTAGATTGTGTTACCTTTTCTCCCGGCTTCCATATCCCGTACTTCATCAGTATGGCTTCCATGCGGTTCAGCTGGCTGTGCTCCGACACCGAGAACACACTCCATGGCCCGAATAAGGACAGCGCGCCAATAACAGCCAGCGATAGCGGGATGACCCTGATGTTTTTTTGCCGGGAGAAAACAAAATACAAAGAGATGTAGCCCAGCCATCCGCCCAGCAGTACCAGGTAATACCTCGACTCTGTAATGCCATACTGCCTTACGCGCGTATAGATGGCCGCATAGAGCAGCACCACCAGCGGCAGCGATGCCCGGAAAAAGAATTTGGGAAAGAAGCGCACCCATGGGTTGTCGGCATCATCGCATAGCGGGTTCACCAGCAGCACAGCCAGTATGCCTACCACCGAGTAGCAGAAGATAAGCATACTCACCCAGCCCTTGGGAAGGCTCCACATGCCTATGATCTTGAAGCCATACGCATACAGGATGATCATGTACAGCGTCACGATAGGAATGAGTATGTATTGCGTAAAGATTTTCAGTGCCTTGGGGAAAGTAGTTGGTGTATTGATCTCGCTATAACTGTCAGGGATACCCGCAAGAAAGAACCACGTATTGAACACACCCGCAATAATGACCCACAGCCGCTCGTACACTTCAAAATCTATATCCAGCTTGAACAGGATCTTGCAGGCAGTAAGGGCGAGTGACAGGCCAAGGTACAAAGCGCCGGAAAAAACAAGCGCAAGTATCATCCGGGCATACAACGTTTCATTGAACCGCCAGAAGCCGGTGCGCTCATTGTGCCGGAGGTAGGCTGCAACTGCCACCCATAAGTGCATCACTATGGCCAGCACAAAGAAAATAAGCATCTGCCGGTAGTGCTCAAATAAAGTATCTGGTGCCAGCCACACCCAATACAGGAGGCTAAGGCAAACAGCTAACACGGGCATAGCCCACTTCATATACGGCTTTTCAGATCGCTCTGCATAGAGCATACAACCAAGGGCCAGTGGCAACGCCAGCAGGCAGGTAAGCAATATGCGAACGAAGGAATGGTACGACGGTGAAGTGTAGCTATTAACCATCAGTAAGGCAACGTATGTACCTATGCCAGCAAACAGCAATGGCAGATAAAACCGCTTTGCAGCATCACCGGCTTGTGTAGTAAGGTATTTTATGGAGGGGAATTTCATGCTATTTTAGTTGTGTAGCTACCCATTCTTCCAGCTTACCTTTATCATTCAGGGACACGAGTTTGTCAATGGAAGCATCTCTTGGCGCCGATGCATTGGCTTTATACATTTTGATGATACTTTTCAGTCCTGCAACGGTGCCGTGAACGGAACTGGTGTCTGACTTGTGTTCAAGAGCGAATTTAGTCCAGCCACCCATAAAGTATATGAGCATTTCCGGATGGTCCTCTGCAAAGGGCAAAACGCGTTGGTCTACATTCAGGGTTATATAAGGACAACCCGAGACCCACTCGATTAGGAATTTTACAGCGTCCTTTTGTTTGCCATCTGAAGCCGGATTTTTTTCGAGCCAGTTCACGCAATTGATGACATCTTTCTCATACCGGTTATAATTTTCCGGTTTAGACAGGTCAATATTTTTGGGCAATTCGAAGGACTGCGCAAATGAAGTATGGCTTACTGTCATAAACAGGCAAAGAGCGCAAAGGAGAGATCTCATAATGTGTTTTTTTGTTTATGCTAATATACAACCAGTCAAACAAATATTACATCTTCTAATAAAATATTTCCGGCCGCATCGGATATTTGCCTCCATATGGTGTAAACGAAGCGTATATTGATTTGACTTTCTGTTATCTTTGGCCTCAATAATAAACCATTATGTTACCCATACAATTACTCCGTACCAATAAAGAACTTATACTCGAGGGCCTGAAGAAAAAGAACTTCAAAGACCTCGGCCTCGTAGATAAGATACTAGCCACCGACGAGCAGCGCCGTGCCTTGCAGGTAGAGAACGACAATATAGCCGCCGCAGTAAACAGCGCATCAAAGAACATAGGCCAGCTAATGGCCAAAGGCGAAAAAGACCAGGCTGAAGCTATGAAGGCCGAAGTAAGCGCCAACAAAGAAAAAGCAAAAGCTATTGCCGACCAGCTTGCTGAGTTGGAAACCGCCCAGCATGATATGCTGGTGCTGCTGCCCAATATGCCCAACAGCAGCGTACCTTACGGTAAAACACCCGAAGAGAACGAAGTGGTACGCACAGGTGGCACCCGCCCGGATCTGACAGCACAAAAGCTCCCCCACTGGGACCTCGCCGCCAAATACAATCTTATGGACCTGGAGCTGGGCACCAAGATCACCGGTGCGGGCTTCCCCGTCTTCATAGGGCAGGGGGCGCGGCTGCAACGCTCGCTCATCAACTACTTCCTCAATTATAATACAGAAGCAGGCTATACCGAATATTGCCCGCCATTTATGGTCAATGAGGCATCGGCCTATGGCACCGGCCAACTACCCGACAAGGAGGGGCAAATGTACCATGCTACAGTAGACAACTTTTACCTGATACCTACTGCCGAAGTACCGGTAACCAATATATATCGCGACACCATATCGCAGGAAACGGAATTGCCCGTAAAGATGACCGCCTACTCACCATGCTTCCGCCGCGAAGCCGGCTCTTATGGCAAGGATGTGCGCGGCCTCAACCGGGTACACCAGTTTGACAAGGTAGAGATCGTGCAGCTAAGCCACCCCGCCAAAAGCTATGATGCGCTGGAGGATATGGTACACCATGTAGAAAAGCTATTGCAAAACCTCAACCTGGAATATCGCATACTGCGCCTTTGTGGCGGCGATATGAGCTTCGCCTCTGCACTCACGTTCGACTTTGAAGTATACAGCGCAGCACAGGAGCGCTGGCTGGAGGTAAGCTCTGTATCCAACTTCGAGACCTTCCAGACCAACAGGATGAAAATACGCTACAAAGATGGCAATGGTAAAACACAGTTGCTGCATTCTCTGAATGGCAGCTCGCTGGCGTTGCCACGTATCATAGCCTGCTTGCTGGAAAATCACCAAACGCCGGAAGGGATAAAAATACCAAAGGCTTTACAAAGTTACTTTGGCAAGGAAATGATCAATTAAGTTTTACCGCAAAGGCGCTGAGATACTTAGGACACTTTTAGGTTTTGACTTTTAACTTTTGACTTATCATGCTGCAACGCAAACAATCACTTTGGTTATTATTAGCTGCCCTGCTGAATGCGGGCGTATTCTACTTCGACATTTATAAAACACATACGGTAGTGAATGGGGTAGACACCCTGGGCTCATTACGTGTTGCCGATAACTTTCCTTCACTGCTCATAGCGCTGGTGATGACCGCAGTACCTTTAATAACGATATTCCTGTTTGGCAATCGCAAGCGCCAGGTGAACCTGTCAATGGTGAGCATATTAGCGATCATAGCTTTTGTGGGCCTGCAACTATGGCGCGTCACAGATCTTGCTAAATCCATGCCTCCGCCATCAAGCGGCAGCTACTGGATAGGCATGGTGTTGCCGGTAA